>JBGTFN010000491.1:0-5245 GCA_041747275.1 Gemmatimonadaceae bacterium
GAGGCGCGTCGGTGGTGCCCACGGCGCGAGAGTTCCGCGTCCGCGCACGTAGAAGTCGCGGACGCACCACGCGAGCATCCCGCTCCCGAACGCCAGCACCGGCCAACCGATCGGCACGAGCTGCACGGGCTCGGGGCGCAACACGAGGAGGGGTACCGCGAACGCGACGACGCCGGGCAATGCGAGAAACGCGATGAGAGCGCGCAAAAACATATTGTCAGCGATCCTCGCAGAGCGTTCGTTGTGCCGCGTTCCGGCGCGGCGAGTGCATTGCAGCACGGCGGAACATCAGCTTGCGTCGTCAAGCGGATCCGCAGTTCGGGAAAGCGATCTTTATGCTACGTCTCCCCGGTCGCTTCATCCCAAGTTGCGCCGTGATGAATCCGAAGGTGTCACCGAGGCCATCCAGCCCGATCCCACCGTGTCCTCCTGTCGTATCGGCGCGCAGGAGCACCGGCCGGTCGCAGGACTGGGCGGCTTGCAGCGCCGCCGCAAGCTTGAATGCGTTCCAGGCGGGTACCACCTGGTCGTTGAAAGCGGTCGTGATCAACGTCGACGGATAACACGCGCCCGGTCGCACGTAGTGCAACGATGAACTCCCGCGGAGGAATGGCAGGTGTGCGGGGTTGTGCGGTGATCCGTACTGCGCGCTGTGGGCGCCCGGATCGAACCGCAGCAGGTCCGTGGGCGGCACATTCGCAATGGCGACGCGGAACAGCTCCGGGCGTTGGTTGATGACGGAGGTCACGAGCAACCCGCCGTTGGAACCGCCAAGGATTGCAAGTCGGTCAGCCGTCGTGTACTGCTCGCGGATCAGGAACTCCGCTGCGGCAATGAAGTCGTCGAACGTCGTCTGCTTGCGTCCGAGGATGGCGGCCTCATACCACGGCCGACCGAACTCACCGCCGCCGCGCAGCGATGGCGCCGCCAGCACGAAGCCGAGTTCGAGCAGGGCTATCGCGCCGACTCCGAAGTTCGGCAGCTCGATCGAGCTCGAGGCGCCGTACCCAGTCAGGACGGTGGGGTGTGAGCCGTCTAGCCGAAGTCCGCGGCGGTGTGCGACGAACATTGGCACGCGCACGCCGTCTTTCGACGTGAACCAGACTTGCCGGATCTCGTAGGGGTCGATCGGCGACGGGACCTTCACGTCGACCTCCGCCGTGTCGCGGCCGCTCGTGAGGTCGTAGCGGCGTCGCGTGGGGGCGAATCCTTCGACGGAGCGAACCACGAGCGCGCCCGTTGTATCAGCCCGGATGTCCATGATAGTCGTCATCGGACGAATCGACAGCTCGCGCACGAGTCGCCCGTCGCGCTCGTACACCCGTACGCCGTGCTGCACGTTCCGCACGAACCGCACTACGAAGCGGCCGTCGATCTCCTCGACGCGCTCGATGACGTCGTCGCTTGGCGGAACCACCTCGCGCCACTGCTCGACCGCGGGTGTACCGATGGCAAAGACAATCACTCGGCGCCGAGGTGCGGAGTGGTCGGTGAAGAGGTAGAGGCTATCGCCGTGGGTCGCCACCACGCGGTACGCAGCGTCACGCGTCGTGGAGAGTGCGACGAGTGCGCTGCCGATCGCTGGTTTCGTAGGATCGCGGAGGTCGAGTATGTGCAGGCGCGAGTCGATGTGGCCAAGGTCATCCACGTACGGGCCGGTCCCTTCCGAGACAAACAGGAACCGTCCGTCGGCGGAGAGCTCGTGGTCGACGTTCACATCGGTCACATCGGCATCCATGCGCAGCATGACGACGTCGCGCGACTGCGGGGTCCCGACCACGTGATAGTACACACCGGGACCCGCACGCTTCGCGCGCCCGCCCGGCGCCGGCTTCGTGGCGCGCACATAGAAGAAGCCGCGCCCATCCCGCGTCCACAACATCGCGTGTCCGTACAGTCCCTCGAGTCGTTCGGCGAGGTCGGTGCTGTCGGCCACACGACGGATGCGTCCCTCCGACCAATCACTCCCTGCGTGGGAGACCTGGTAGGCCGCATATCGCCGATCGAGCGACGGCCAGACCCCATCGAGCGACTCGCCAGCCGCGAGCGATTCCTCATCCACCAAGGGTGGTTCGCGTTCGGCACCGCGCCTGGACGGTTCGCGAAAGAGGGCGTCCAGCTCCTCCACTCGAGTCACGATCCATGGTCGCACGTCGTTGTTGCGGAGGTACGGGAGGGCCAGCGCCGTCTGCGCTGCCGCCCACTCGCCCACCTCGCGCTCATGAAGGTTTTCGAGCCAGCGGTATGGGTCGCGGACGGTCGTGCCGTGGTAGTGATCAACGACGTCCACGGTCCGCGTAAGCGGATAGCGAGGGATGGACGAGCCGGTGGTGCGCTGCGCCGTGGCGGCCGATGCGCCCGATGTCGAGAGCACCATGGCGAACAGGATCGCTCGCGTGATCGATGTCAATCGAAGCACCGTTTGTCAGTCTACGAGGCTGTAGAAAAAGCTGCTGTTCGCGCCGATGTGGAAACGGAACTCTTTGGGTACGGCCGAGTTGGCCTTCGAGAATCTGTGGTCCCTCGCGTCCCTCGTCGAGTCCCCGAATGGCCCGCTACAAGTACATCGACAGGGCAGCCCAAGCTGATCCCGGTCGATCTCGCGGCGCAACTGCTCCCCGGCACCCCTCGCGCAGTACCATGGCGACCGTCTGCCCGCGCGCTAAGCCCTGGGCACAAGTAAACTACGTTGACTATATCGTATACATGATTTACTATTGTGTCGACGCCCCTTCCATCTGGAGACACCGGCATGCCGTGGAGCCATCTCATTTTCATCCCCGCCGTCTTTCTGATCGGCGCGCTGGCAGGATTCATCGTCGCGATGCGCCGGGGCAATCGGCCCACGGCCCTCGTCGCGACGCTGGGAGTGTTTCTGGTCACCCTGCTCGTGACACATGCCGCCCCAACTCCGGGAGGGGTTCGGGCTCTTCAGGCGAGCGTCAACCAGCACCAACTCTTCGACCAGCATCCCGCTTGGTCTCCCGACGACCTTTATCGTCGAATCTCCGCCTTTGGCGCCACTGGCCGCGAGGCATACCAACAGTTCACCTACACGACCGACCTGATCTTTCCGCTTGCACTGTTCCTCTTCCTGGTTGCGCTTGCACGCTTCGTCGGTGAGCGCGTCGGACGGATGAAGATTCCGCGCAGCATCCTGAGGCTGGGACCAATCCTCTGGTTCACGTCGGATCTCGTTGAGAACGGCATCATCTACTTCCTGCTTGCGAGCTATCCCACTCGGCACGCCGTGCTCGCAGCGATGCTGGCCTACGTCACCATCTCGAAGTTCGTCTTGCTGCTGGTCTCGTTCGCGCTGCCTCTCACTCTATATGCGGTGTCGCTTCGGAAATCGACGCCGACCGTGGCGGTGGCATGACGCTTCGCCGATCTCGCGAGTCCCGAACGGGTCGAGCCAGCGCGGCGGACCTCTCGTACTTTGCGTCGGAGCGGCCAGTCGGACTCCTCCTCTCGCATCTGGCGGCCATTTATGAGCGCGCGTTTCTGCAGGGGCTGTCGTCCGATCCGGCGTTCGCGATCACGTCGGCGGAGCACGCCATTCTGCGATGCGTGGCCGAGCGAAGCTCGACGGCGACGGAAATCGCCCGCACGCTGGGCCTGTCAAAGCAGGCGATCGGAAAGACGGTCACTGCCCTCGAGCGGCGCGGCTACGTCACCCGCAGCACCAGCGCGGTCGATGAACGCGCACAGGAGGTATCGATGACCGAAGAGGGAAGACGGTTGGTCAGGCGGTCCATCCGTGTCGCGAAGTCGCTCGATGCGCGCACGCGCAAGGTATTGGGTGCGCCAGACTTCGCGACGCTCAAGTCCTTGTTGGTGCGGACGCTGGAGGCAGACGTCCGTCATGGCAGAATGCCATAGTTCGCACTAACGAGGAAGATGCGCAGCTGATCGGGCGCGTTCAGCAGTTACTTCATGGTCTCGGCGGGGCCGAATAGAGCGAGTCGAGCAGTCGAATGTATTCCGCCAGCGGTGGAAGCCCTACACCAGAGCGTCGAGCATCTACCCCGGCTGAATCGGCGATGGGCTTGAGAACGCTCCGGCCGCCGACGATGTCGGCCTGAGTCCCATACACCTGCGGCCTCCCGCGGGCGACCGCCAGTCGATCGGTGAGGAGGGCGACCTGCTGACCCTCCGCCTCGCCCGCGGCATACGCCTGCTCGAGCAGTGGCAGGACGCGTGCCTGGAATGCCGTATCCCGGTCGGCGTGCTGCACGAGGAGGAACGCGGCGCTTGCCCCGTCGGTCCCCACCAGCGAGCGTCCCGGCCACCCACGCGCCGCGATCACGCCCTTGAACCACGCAGTATTCGCCGTGTCCACCGCAAGCATGCGTTCGGCATCGAGGGAGTCCGGAGTGAGGCCCTGCTGCAACTTGTTCATTACGGCGAGCCGGGCTGCCTGGTCAGCCTCCAGCCGCGAGACTAGCTCGCGGCGCAGCTCCTCGTCCATCGGGAGCAAGGCAGAGTTGGCGTCGGCAGCAGGCATCCGAGCCACCGGGCCGGCGCACGCGACAGAGAGGAGGCATATAAGCGCGATCCAACGCGGAAAGACCGCAGTCAACTCGACAGCCATACAAACCTCGCGTCGGTGGGATACCAGGAATCTACAGCTGGTCGGGGCGCTGGCGCGCCGGACGGCCATCGATTCCTTGGCGCCCGGCGAGTGGTATCGACGGTGGGTGTTTCGACGAAAGGGTGCTGCATGCCGAACGTGGGCTTGTGCTGCAGCGGGTCAACTATTTGCGGTGGAGGGCCGCCGCACTGCCGAGAAGGTAGAGCGGCGACCCCGCCACTGCTTCACTAAACCGCGGTCGATCACCGAGCGTCGTTAGGCCGCGACAAGCTTCACTTCGTGGGCAGCGTTTCTCCAACACCTGCTTGCGCCCAGAATGGGGGCGGGGCGGGCCGATCGTGGAGCTGCGCGTGAGCGGAAGTGCGTCGCTGTCTCCGCTTAAACGGCAGTAACCTCGACGCCGGTGCGGCGACCAGTCGTCGGCCGAGCGCGTTCGTACGGGCCACGTGCCCCACCAGTGCGCGACTTCTCAGAATGGCCGTCGCAGCGACAACGTGTCCACTCGCTCGAGCAGCACGCGGATCTGTCGGTCACCCCCGACTACGGTCGTATCACCGCGCACCCCTCCGTTGGCGTCCAGACGCACGGTGATCGGGACGCGCGGTTGCCGCTCGCCGCGCGCCCGTTCTCCTCCCGACCGCGCGACGAAGG
>JBGTFN010000492.1:0-2345 GCA_041747275.1 Gemmatimonadaceae bacterium
CGCGCCGAGTTCGCCGGGAGAGACGAGCAATCCGGGCGGACGCCGCTGCGAGGTCGCCAGCACCACCCGGCGCAGCAGCGGTCCCGCTCCCGCGATGCCGGAGACTGCAGCCATTGGCGTGCCATCGAAGTTTCCCACCCACACGCCGACCGTGAACGCGCCAGTGACGGCAACGGCCCAGTTGTCTGTGAAGTGGCGGCTGGTGCCTGTCTTGACCGCTACCGGAAATGGATAATCAAAGACCGCGGCGTCACCGAATCCGGCGAGGCGTGCATCGCGGTCAGCGAGAATGTCCAGCGTGAGTGCCGCGACATCCTCCGGCACGACACGTGAACCGGTTGACGCCGTACCCGTGCGTGCGCTGAGTTGCGCCGTGTTCGATACGGGGCGTTGCAAAAGCGTAGCTGGCGTGAACATCCCGCCGCGCGCGAGTGCTCGGTATGCATTGGTGAGTTCGAGCAGCGTGACTTCACCGTTTCCGAGTGCGAGACCAAGTCCGTAGTGATCGGCGGAACGAGTGAGCGAGGCGAAGCCGGCGCGATGCAGTACGTCGAGAAGCGCGGTAGTGCCGAGTTCGCCGGCCAACTGCACCGCGGGCACGTTGAGCGAGCTTGCCAATGCGACACGCGCACGTATCGGCCCGCGAAACTGTCGGTCGTAGTTGCGCGGCGAGTACGGGCCGGTCGCGGTCATCCAGGTGCGCGGAATGTCATCGAGCACGCTGGCAGCGGAGAATCCTCGCTCGAATGCACGCGCGTACAGAAACGGCTTGAGCGCCGATCCCGGCTGGCGACGTGAGGTCACCATGTCCACCTGGCCGCGTTCGCCGAAAAAGTCCGGGCTGCCCACCCATGCGAGCACGTCGCCGGTGGCATTGTCGAGCACGAGCGCGGCCGCTTGTTGCACGCGCTGCGTCGCGAGCGATTGCACCACCTGACGCAGATCCCGCTCGACCTGTTCCTGCAACGCGATGTCGAGGGTGGTACGAACGCTGGAGCGATGCGTGCCGGGTCTGTCACGCAGTTCGCTGCTCGCCTGCGCACCGGAGCTTGCAGGCGAAACGTCGATTGCGCTGTCGAGCAACGAGAGTACTCGCGTTGTAAAGTGCGGCGCGCGGAAACGCGAAACGCGCGATCCGGCAATCGGAATTGTCGGTTCCGCGGATGCGAGCGCATGTTCAGCCTCGCTGATCTGTCCGCGGCTTGCGAGTGCCCGCAGCACGACATCGCGTCGAGCCGCAGCACGGATGGGGTCCCGCAGCGGATTGTCGCGTGCCGGAGAGCGTGCGATACCAGCCAGCGTCGCTGCGCGTCCCGGACCAAGTCGCGCGGACGCCGTGCCGAAGTACAAACGTGACGCCGCCTCGACGCCGATGGCGCCCTGACCGAGCGGCACACGGTTGAGGTACTGCTCGAGAATGATGTCCTTGCTGACGTGTCGCTCGAGGCGGACAGCCCAGAGAAGCTGCTGCGCCTTGCCGACCAGTCCGCGCGAGTGTCCGTGAAGCAGGCGAGCCGTCTGCATGGTGATGGTGCTGGCACCGGAGACCACGCGCCCCGCCACCAGATTGTCGCGCACGGCACGCGCAACCGATCGCCAGGCGACACCGTCGTGTTCGAAGAATGTACGATCTTCGGCAGCGACAAACGCTGCAGTGAGCACAGGGTCCATGTCCGCAAGCGCTACCCATCGCCAGCGCTCACCGCCCGGCGCGCGTGTATCGCGCAGCGTGACCCCGTCGCGATCGGTGATCGTGACGCCAAGTGCGACGGGTTGCTCGAAGAGTGCGACATCGGGTGGCGTGAGCAGCCAGGCCGCGCTGCCGACGAGCAGCGCAGCGAGAGCACTCACGCCGATGATCAGCGCGCGGCGAGCTGTACGCGATGCAATCACGGTGGCACTGCCTGAAGAAACGCTCACGCGAGCCCGCGCATCACGGCGCGGTCACCGTGAAGCTGCTGCCTTCCGTGCGACCGAACACCGACGGATCATACATCTCCTCGGCGAAGGCGGGCGGACGTACGAAGCGCCCCGGCGTGGTGGCTCGCGCGAGATAGCTCAGTGTAAAGCGTCCGGGAAATACCGTGGTGGCCGACCACGTCACGCGATCGTCGCGCAACTCACGATGTTCGAACGGCGTCCAGTAGCCTGCATCCCAGCGGCCGCTGCTGAACGCGGTGAGTGGATCGTTTTCATCGCCCCACCAGAACGCATCGCGAATGCCGAATGGTGTGACGCCAGCGGTGGGTGCCGTGGCCGTGAGCACATCGGTGCGCAGCGACAGGTCCACGAGCTCGAGTCCGGCCGGCAGTGGGTCTTCCACCGCCACGAAGGAGCGCTCGGCA
>JBGTFN010000493.1:0-2597 GCA_041747275.1 Gemmatimonadaceae bacterium
AAATCGGTGCGGGCCTGAATCAACTCCACGAGATTGATTGCGCCGGCCCGGTACCGTTCTTCGGCAAGCAGCAACGCGCTGCGTGCGGTACGGGAGTTCTGTTCCTGCAGATCGACCGCCTGTTTGTTCGCCGTCAGCGTAAGATAAGCGGACGTGACCTCGGTGGAGACGCGCAGCTCTTCCTGACGCAGGTTGTTCTCGGCGTTGCGGCGCTGCACGATGGCGTTCTGTACATTGGATTCACGCTGGAAACCGTTGAAGATCGGCAGCGAAACTTGCGCGTTAATGCCGTACGGATTGCGTGTAAAGCCGAACGGGTAGCGCGCCTGATCGTCACGAATCCGCTGCTCGGCCGCAGGAGTCCACACGATCTGTCCGCACTGGGCGAGGTTGTTGGGCAGTCCCGCAGCGGCGCGCACTTCTTCAGAGCGAATGCAACTGGCCTGTGCCGAGATGGTGCTGGCCTGACCCTGCTGGATGAGCTGGTCGGTGTCCGTGAATCGCTGCGCGAATCCGGAGTAACTGGTGCTGAGGCTGAGCGATGGCAGATACTGACTGCGTGCGGCGGAGACGCTGCGCCGCGTCTGCTCTTCGCGCAGGCGTGCCGCCTCGATCACAGGATTGGCGCGGCCGGCCTGGTCCAGCAAGTCGGCGACGGCGATGTCGGGGAGCGTCACTTCGAGCGGACCGACCAGGCGAGTGCCGAGGGTTGGCACGACGCCCATCAGCTGAAAGAGGCGCAGCTTCTCGATCTGAGCCTGATTCTGCCCGTTGAGCGCGGCCACGCGCTGGCGGCCGTTGGCGACCTCGGCGCGCTGCACATCAAGCTGCGTTCCCGAACCGACTGTCAAGCGGGCCCGGGCCAGTTCAAGCTGCGCTCCGGTGGTCGCAAGCAACGTATCCTGCAACACCGCGCGCGCCTCGGCTTGACGAGCCGTGATGAACTGTGTGGCGACCTGCTGGCGCAGATTCTGCTCGGCAGCTGTGATGTCTGACTCGACGGCTTCCGCGCTGGCCCGCTGCGCACGGAGCTGATTCACATTGGCCATCGAGAAGCTCATGCTCGCGCTGATGCTTCCGTCCGCAGCCAACTGGTCGTTGGTGGAACCGAATCCCTGACCACCAAAAAACTGCTGTCGGCCTTCACGAAACGACGTACCGAACGAGGAACTCACATTCGGGAGAAATGTGCCGTAGGCGCTGCGTACCTGTGCATCGGCCGTGCGCTGGGCGTTCTGCGCGGTGCGGAACGCCGGGTTGTTCTGCCGAGCTGTGGCGAGCGCCTGCTCCAGCGTGAGCGTGGGCCCCTGTGAGGGGGTGATCGTTTCTTGCGCCGCGAGGGCGGGAACCGTGCCGAGGCACGCGAGCACGAGCAACAGTGTACGCATGTGATATCTGGGATGAATGAGTGGAACATGCGGTCGTACGGCGGTCGTCCCGGGGGGGTTTCAGCCGTCTCGCGAGATCGTGGACGCGCGAAGTCAGCGCGGGACGTCGTCGCGAATCGCTTCGAGCCCGAGCGCTGGCACCGTCACACGGAGGAGACGTCCGTCGCGGTCCGTCCATAGGACACGTCGATTGGTTGAATCGTCGATAATCCACCGCGAGGCATCCAATCGAATGCCGGCCACTGTCACCAGATCGGATTCGGATACGCGCGTCACGCGGATTTCACGCTCACGGTTCTCCATGGGCGCGAGTGCCTTTGCACGAAAGTCGGTGCGGCCGTCCCGACGGCTCAGGAGCAGGGCGGCTTGATGGAAGGCCTCGACCTCCAGCACCACGGTCCCTGGAGGCAGCAAGTATTCCCGGGCGGCCTCGCCCCGGTCGGTGCGCGCCAGCGTCGCAAAACGTCCACGCACCCGCTGTCCGCCCAGCCTGAGCACGACCTCCGTGCCCGAGCGTACTTCTGCTGAATAGCGGAGCGGAGTGCCCGCCGAGTCGGTCTCCAGACGGGTGGCCAGACGCCGGTCGCCGATGGCGGACTCGGCGCGAAGCTCGAACTCGACTCCCTCCGGGGAGCCCACTCGCCGAAGACTGAACTGTTCGCGCCCCACGCGCGCGCCTTCGCGCAGCAGCGTGAATGTGCCCACATCCTCGCGGTCAGGCTGGCGGTCGAAATGCCCAATCGCCGGTGGAACCGCGAACGTCAGCGAGGATACCACGCCCAACAGTGAGAGGGTTACCGGCAGGGTGAGACGGGACATGATCTCAATGTAGTCGCCTCGAACCTGTGGTTCCGCTCGCCGCGTTGTGATGCTCTCTCGGACGCGGTCCACGCGCTGCTATGTTCAGGCAGTCCAAGTCGTGTCCCGCCCGCCTACTCCGCCTCCTGCCGCTTGGCGACTCCCGCTCCGATCACCGAACGCAGACAAACGCGCTGGCCTGCGTTCTGGACGGGCTCGGCGTTGCTGTCGCTGCTCGCCCTGGCACGCTGGCAGAGCAGGGAGGATGTGGTATCGCTCTCGGTGGCGGCGGTGGCGCTGCTCGCTGCGATCGTCGCAAGCCGCAGGTTGCGTGCACCTCGATGGTCCGCCGTTGCGGCCCTCTGTGCGCTGGCGGTGGCGCTCGGCATTGGCGTGGCGGAAACGCGCGCG
>JBGTFN010000494.1:0-2468 GCA_041747275.1 Gemmatimonadaceae bacterium
GCCCACCCGCCGTGCGCCGCCCGTCACGAGCGTGACGCGCGAGGAAGCTGTCATCCCGCGCGCTCCGCGATGAAGCGATCCTGACGGGCGAGCCACAGGTACGGCACGAGCTGTCCGCCGAGCTGCCTGGGTCCGTCGGCCGAGCCGTGCCAATCGGAGCCGCCGCTGGGCAAGAGGCCGATTCGTTCGGCGCGATCGTAAATGCGTTCCGCGAGTGCCTGCGGATGACTGGGATGCAGCACTTCCACCGCGTCGAGCCCCACCGCGTGCAGCCTGCGCAGTCGCGTTTCCGTCGCGAGGTCTGCGGGATGCGCCCACACCGCGATGCCGCCTGCGCGATGGATGAGCGCACACGCTTCGGCCACCATCATCTGCCCCTTCTCCACGTACGCCGGCTTGCCCCAGCCCAACCACTTGTCGAATGCTTCGCGAAAGTCGCGCACCCAGCCGCCGGCAATCAACGCTCGGGCGAGATGCGGGCGACCCACCGCGCCCACGCCCGCCTCGAGCAGCACAGACTGCAACGTCACCGGAATGTCGAACGAGTTCAGCACACGCACCATCGCTTCCGCGCGCTGGACTCGTTCGGTGCGGAACCTGCGCAGGTCAGCCTCGATCGCCTCCCGGTTCGACAGGTGCAATCCCAACAGGTGCAACTCGTCACCGTCGAAATGCGCGGCAAGTTCGACGCCGGGCACAATGCGGACTCCCAGTCGCTCACCGGCCACCTCCGCTTCCGCCAGTCCGCTTATCGAGTCGTGATCGGTGATGGAGATGGCTGCCAACTTCGCGCGCGCAGCAGCCTCGACGACTGCGGTTGGCGACAGCACACCGTCGCTGGCGGTGGTGTGAACCTGCAGATCCACGAAGCGGGGCGTTGGCTGGGTCGCGGCGGCAAACGCTGGTTCGGGTATCGGCGCCGGACCGTGCTCGGTCACGCGCGGTAACCGGCTTCCGGCGCGCGTGCGCTCGACTGCGTCATGTAGAACAGTCGCGTCAACTCGTCATCGGTCATCTCGGCGAGCGCCTGCTCGCGAGCGCGCGTACCGAGAGGCGTGTAGCGCGTGAGTCGCACTTCACGATCATCTCCATCGCCGGCCACGAAGATGAGTGAAAACTCATCGCCCACCGATGACGTGAGAAAGCCGCTCGGATACACACGCCACGCGCGGCCATCCACCCTGATCTCCCGACTAGGCATCAGCGCAACTCCACCGACTGCCACAACACGGCGGGCGGATGGTCGAGTCCGAGCGATTTGAACGATGACGCGTCCTTCGACTCTGCGAACTCGAGAAAGCGAGACGCGTCATCGGCCTGCTCGAACGCCCAGAACTGCACCCCAGCGCTCACGCAGCGATCGCGCATGTCGCGCAGCGATGCCACGTAGGCATCGCGCTCCGCGGACGGCACATGTCGCTCCGTGACGAGCAGGGCACGGCGTTCACTCATTCGACGGACTCTCCCACGCTCTCGAGCGACGCCTTGAGGTCGGCCATGAACTTGTCGGCATCTGCGCCATCGACCACACGATGGTCGAATGACAGCGAGAAGTACGCGCAGGTACGAATGGCAATCGTATCTTCGCCGTCGGTGCCCGTGAGGACCCTGGGCCGTTTCTCGATCGCGCCGAGTCCGAGAATCGCAGTGGTGCCAACGGGCACGATCGGCGTGCCGAGCAGCGAGCCGAACACGCCCGGGTTGGTGATGGTGAACGTGGCGTCCTGCAGCTCGGCCGGCTGCAACTTCTTCGTGCGAGCGCGCGCTGCGAGATCGTTGATCGTCTTGGTGAGGCCGGTGAGCGAGAGTTCGTCGGCACGCTTGACGACCGGCACCAGCAAACCACTCGGGTCCAGCGCAACGGCGATGCCCAGGTTGTACTGCTGGCGGAAGATGATGTCGTTGCCGGCCACTGACGCGTTGAGGACCGGGTGCCGCTTGAGCTGCTGCACGACGGCGCGGCAGATGAACGGCAGGTACGTCAGCTTTTGACCTGACTGCTTCTCGAACGTCGCACGCTCGCGGGCGCGAATGCGCGAGATGCGCGTCAGGTCCACCTCGAAGAACGAGGTCACGTGGGCCGCATTGAGTCGCGCAATGCGCATGTGATCGGCGGTCGCCTTGCGCATCTTGGACATTGGCTCGACACGATCACCGGCCCACGGTGTGGGCATGGGACCGTACGAATCGGCGCCAGCCGGCGCATGCATCGAGGCACCCGCGCTCGAGCGCGCCGGTGCGCCGCCGGACGGCTTCGATGCAATGTGCGCTTCGAAGTCGCGGCGCGTTACGCGGCCAGCGATTCCGGTGCCCGAAAGCTCAGTCAGCGACACGCCATGCTCGGCGGCCATCTTGCGCACGAGCGGTGAGGATTTTGTGCGGAGGCGGTCCTCCAGGGTGCCGGCCGTCCCGGCCGGCGAGGGCGCGGTGGGTGACGGAGAGGTCGCGGAGGGGGCGGGCGACGAAGG
>JBGTFN010000495.1:0-17707 GCA_041747275.1 Gemmatimonadaceae bacterium
TTCCGGGAGGCTTGGGATTCGGGACGCGGGGTGCCGGCGATTGTCGCGGCGGTGCATGTGCGCACCGCGGTGGGCGCGATGGACGAGCTCATCGGCGCCGTGTCGCTCGACGATGTGCTGGATCGGTTGTTTGCAGAGTTCTGCGTCGGGAAGTGAGCAGCGGGGGTGGTGAGTACTCACGTCACCCACAGCCGAAGCGAGCTTTCCGACGGGTAGTTACGCCATCTGTGAGACGTGCTCAGGCAGCACGTATTGCCCGTCGGCGATGGCCGTGAGTTCATGCGCGGGCGCTCGCACTGCCCAGGCGTAACCGTTGGCGGCGATTGCGGGCTCGACGAGTCGCGCGCCGAGAAAGTAGCCGGCGCGCTCAGGGATAATCGTGCGCTCGAGTGTTCGCGCTTCGTCGCTCATGCCGCCGGACAGGTAGCGAAGCCGGAGGCCGAGGCCGGCACGATCGAGGTCGGGGGTGATGGCGCGCGTGAGCAACGGCTCGAGTTCACGGATGCGCGCATACTGTTTACGAGCGAAGCCGAAGTATTCCCACGCGGCGTGACCGGGCGAGATGGCGCGTGAGACCTGCACGGCGAGTCCCTCGTTCACGAGCAACTCGCGCAACGAAGCCTGTCGACCCGTTTCCCAGTACGAGTAGTAACCGCCCGCGTCGTTCACGAGTGCGCGCATTTCGCTGCGACTGGCGGGCGACGTATAGCGCACCGTGTGTGCGAGTTCGTGCGCGAGCCAGAGCGGAAGCAGTTCGGGGTCGAGTCCCAGTCCCTGCGTCTCGGTATTGACGACCCCCGTGAAGTGTTCGAGGCACACGAACGCAATGCCGCGGCCATCGACAACGAGTTCACCGGCATTGGCGGCGCCGACACCAACCATGACCACGACTTCCACATCGCTATCGAGCGCGAGCAGCTCACGCACGTACGCCACGGTGCGTTCGACGAGCGAGAGCACATCGGTGTGCGCCAGCAGCGCGAGCAGGTCGCTGCGGTCGGCGAGCACGGTGGCTCGCACGACGTCTTCGAAGTGCGGACCGGCGGGGTCGAGTACGTAGTTGTCCCAGTACGCCGTCAGCAGCGCGCGGTGCCGGTCGAAGTAGTCGCGATACGCGACCATGCGATCCGGAGCTTGCAGTATGGCGAGGAAGTCTGGGAGGAGGTTGACGATCATCAACGCCCTGGCGCGGGAGAACGGCGCGAATGCGACTCGCCGAGTGGAACGTGCCGAACAACGCCGGGGCGGCGGTGCAAGGCGACGCGAGAAGATAGCGCTGATACGCGATTGCAGGCAAGCGCGAAGATTTGCGCGGCACGTGCCGACACTTATGAACGTGAGCCGGTATGGTGCCGACTCCGCGTCTGCCTACTGCCATGACGACACTTCAGCACATCGACCTTACCTGTCCCGTCTGCCGTACTTCATTCCGTTCGCAGGCGGTGTTGGCCACCAACGCGTTCGGCGGAAAGCGCACGGACTTTCACGAGCAGGCGGCTGGCATGCAGCCGCTTCCCTTCTTCGTGCATCTCTGCGAGACCTGCGGTTACGCGGGTGTGGACCGCGACTTCGACAACGACGTGGACCTCTCCTCGGAGACCCGAGAACGCGTGTGGCTCACGCTGCCGTCATCACTGGCGAACGAGGGGCCGCGCGGCTCGGTGAAGTACGAGCATGCCGCGCTTGTGGCGTCATGGCAGGGGTGTGAGCCCCGCTACCTGGGCGACCTGTACCTGCGCGCCGCCTGGTGTTCCGTTGACGAGCGGGATCACGAGGCCGAACGGTACTATCGACGCCATGCAGCGTGGCAGTTCGCCGAGTCCTTGAAGCAGTTCGATGGGGTGGAGAGATCGGAGCGCGCGGTGATCACCTATCTCATCGGCGAACTGTGGCGACGCATCGGCGACGAGGATCTCGCGAGCTCATGGTTCGACCGGGTGCCGCTGGAGATCGTGGAGCCGTCGGTACAGGAGTGGGTGCTTGACGTCACGCGTCAGCAGAGACTCACGCCACGCGAGTGGTTTGGATAAGGTCGCGTTGCGCCAACTGCGCTCGGCGGCTCGTGCCGAAGACGATGCGGCCGTCCGCTACCGCGTACCGAACAGACGATCGCCGGCGTCACCGAGCCCGGGCAATATGTAACCCGATGCATTCAGCTCGCGATCAAGTGCGGCAGCGAGCACGGGCACATCAGGGTGGGACGCGGCGAGACGGCGCACGCCCTCGGGAGCTGCGACGAGGCACAGCAGACGTATGCTCTGCGCGCCAGCGCGCTTGAGCGAGCTCACTGCGGCGGCGGCGCTTCCACCGGTGGCGAGCATCGGGTCGAGCAACAGGAAATCGCGCGATTCGGCGTCGCCGGGCACCTTGAAGTAATAGTCCACTGGCTCAAGCGTATCGTGATCGCGGTAGAGCCCGATGTGACCCACGCGCGCCGATGGAATCAGCCGCAGGATGCCCTCGACCATGCCAAGCCCCGCGCGCAGAATCGGCACGAGCACAAGCTTCTTCCCGGATACGGCCCAGCCGCTGGTGCTTTCGAGGGGCGTGTCAACGGGCACGGGTTCGACGGCAAGGTCACTCGTCGCTTCGTACGCCATGAGCATCGCGATTTCGTCTACCAGCTCCTTGAACGTCTTGGTGGACGTCTCTCGGTCACGCAGCAGCGTCATCTTGTGCCGAACAAGCGGATGATCGACGACGGTGAGCGTGGGCAGGTCGGGGTGCGACACGGCGACGGACATGACGGTCGGGATGAATGGTGATGCGCGCGCGGTGCGACTGACGACTTCGATGGCGCCATCGTTCTGATCATTGCAGACGCGGCCAAGCTAGCGGTAAGCCAATCGCTGCCGCTACCTTTGCCTGCCATGAAGGAATATCAAGCGGTTATTGTGCGCTTCGGCAAGCGCGTGCGTGAAGATGAAGACGCGCTCACCGACCTGCTCAACGAGCGGAGCCGGTCGGGATGGACGCCGGCGCTGATGACACAGGACGAATCCCGTGTGACGGTGGTGTTCGCGCGTGAGGCCCCTAACGCCGACGGATAGCGCTCCGGATAGCGCTCCGCGTAGCGCTCTCTGGAACGCACTGCGAGCGTATGGCCGGAACGCGACCTCGTTCCAGTTGCTCGAGCGTGACTTCCAGGTGTGGCAGGACGGCGCATCGCTCGAGCCGCCCGCGGTCGTGGCGTACGTGGACACCGGTGGGGCGTGGGTGGCAGGCGGTGAACCGCTGGCTCCGGAAGATGCGGTGCACGATGTCGCCGAACGCTTTCTCGACGCTGCACACGAGTCGCGGCGCCGAGCGGCATTCTTCGCCACTGAAGGCCGATTGGCTACGTCCCCGCGTTTTCGCCGATTGCTGCTCGGCGAGCAGCCGGTGTGGAACCCGACCACATGGTCCGACACGGTGGAGCAATCGCGCACACTGCGCACGCAGATCCGCCGCGCTCGCGCGAAAGGCGTGGTGGTACGGCAGCTCACTTCGCCGGAGATTGTTGAAGGCACGGCGCTTCATCGATCGCTCCTTGCTCTTGTTCGCCGATGGAAGGCGTCGCGTGCGATGACCGAGATGGGATTCCTAGTTCGCGTGGAGCCGTTTCTCGATGCCGATGAACGGCGAATGTTCATTGCGGAGCACGAGGGGCGTGTGGTGGCCGCGCTGTCGATGGCACCCGTGTACGCGAGACGCGGATGGTTGTTCGAGGACCTGCTGCGCGATGCGGCAGCACCCAACGGCACGAGCGAGTTGCTGGTGGACGCGGGCATGCGCGTCATCGCCGCCGATGGTTGCACGTGGGCCACGCTTGGGCTCGCACCGCTCGCCGGACCGGTGTCGCCGTGGCTTGCGCGCGTGGGTCGTTGGGCCACGCCGTTCTTCAACTTCCGCGGACTTCACGCGTTCAAGGCCAAACTGCGTCCGCAGTCGTGGGAGCCGATCTGGTTGGCGTATCCGGCGGACACGCAGGCATGGCGCGCGTTGAGCGACGCGCTGACGGCATTCGCGAGCGGGTCACTGTTTTCGTTTGGGATGCGCACACTCGTGCGCGGACCGCGGCCGGTGCTGCTGGCGATGACAGCACTGCTTGTGCCATGGACACTCGCACTCTTCCTGCTCGATCCCGCGCGATGGTTCGCGGAGCCGTGGATGCAGCGAGCGTGGGTTGCCTTCGATGTAGGGTTGCTGCTGGGGCTCGTATCGTTGTTGCGGAGGTGGAGGGACTGGCTGGGGGTGGTGCTGGCGTCGGCGGTGTCGCTTGATGCGGCGGTCACACTGGGGCAGGCGATCGTTTGGTATGTGCCGCGTGCGACGGGTGCGCTCGACCTGATGCTGACAGGAGTGGTGGTGTCGGCGCCAATCCTGGCGGCAGTGGTGCTCTGGGGGACGGTGGCGCGGGAGCGGCAGCTGCGGTCGTAGCTGTCTTCGGTGTGGAGGAGGAGATCGACAACTGCTTTTACCGCACGCCCCTCAGGGATCATCGCGCGGCGGCACGGCGATATGCCGGGTTCCCGATGGGAGCTCGAGTGGTCGCTCGTGCGGCGCGCCGGCGGGTGGAGCGGCGGCGGCCGGTCGATCGAGCAGCATTGCTCTTTCGACCACGCGGGTGAGATGTGCGCGCGTGATCAACCCCATGAGTCGTCCGCTTGGCACTTCGACGACTGGAAGCGCGGCGAGATCGCGTGCACCCATTCGGCGCATCACATCGTCGAGCGCGGTGTCGAGCGTGACCGCGGGTGTGGTGACGGCAAGATCAGCGACGATGAGTGTGGGCAGCGCGTGCGGTTCGCGCGAGGCAGCGGCGAGTGAGCTGACTGGCAAGATACCGGCGAGTTGCCCGCGTTCGTCCACGACAGGGAACATTGGCTGGCCGGAGAACGCAACGCGCGCGAGCACGGGCTCGAGCTTTTCGTGTTCGCGCACAACGAGCGGCGCCATGTCGCACGCGTCGCGCACGTGCAAGCGCGCGAGCACATCTCGTTCGCTCTCATTGCGAAGCACGATGCCTCGCCGCCTGAGCCAGCCGCTGTAGAGGTCGTCCTTTTCGTAGCGCCGCGCAATCACCATCGCGAGACCGGTGACGAGCAGCAGCGGCGGCATGAGCGCGTAGTCGTCCGTCAACTCGAAGACCAGCAGCACGGCCGTGATCGGTGCGCCAGTTGCCGCTCCCACCACGCCGCCCATGGCAACGAATGCCCAGGCCGCTGGCGTGATTTGCAGCGAGGGTAGCATCCACGCGATGGCACCAGCGAGAGAAGCGCCCGTGGCGGCGCCGACGTAGATCGCGGGGGCAAACAATCCGCCTGAACCGCCGGTGCCGAGGGTGAGTGAGGTGGCGACGATCTTGGCGAGCACGAGCCCGCCCACGATCCACCACGCGGTGCCCGAGAAGAGCTCGGCGGGAATGAGCATGTGTCCCGGACCGAGTAGCAGTCCACCGGACAGATACACGAGCAATCCCACGGACCCGCCGCCGATAGCCGCGCGTACCGCCGGCGAGACTTTCCACTCGCGCGCCGCCTTGCCCACACTGAAGTACGTGCGCACGAACAGCACCGTGACGAGTCCGCACGCCACGCCGAGCAGCGGCGGGAGGGCGAGCAGCTCGAACCAACCGCGCGAGGGGTGCAGCGCGGGAATGGGAAACGCAGGATGTATGCCGAAAACGGCTTGCGAGACAACTGCGGCCGTCACGCTGCTCACAACGACGGTGGGAAATGCCGCTACATGAAGACCACCGAGCAACTCCTCGAGCGCAAAGAAGGCTCCGGCGAGCGGTGCGTTGAAGGCGGCCGAGATTCCCGCAGCAGTGCCCGCGCTCACGAGAAGGCGGGTACGATCGCGAGAAAATCGGAAGACGCGTGAGAAGTACGCGCCGAGTCCGCCACCGACCACCGCGGCGGGTCCTTCACTTCCCACGGAGCCACCGGAACCAAGCGTCACCGCGCTCGCGAGCGACCGTGCAGCGAGCGGTTTCACCTGCATGTGTCCGCCGTCCTGCGCCACTCGGCGCTTGAGATCGGGCACATTGTAGCCTTCCTCACCGGGTGCGAAGCGGCGCATGATGGCGGCGGCGGCCACAAAACCCGCTGCCGTGAGGATCGGACGGTAGATCGGATTGCGCAGCGCTTCGACTTCGCGGCCCGGCAGCGTCACGAAGAGCCAATACGATGCATCGATGAGCTTGTAGAAAACCACGATGCCAAGTGCGGCACCGATCCCGATGAGCACAGCGAACACCAAAAGGATCGCGTTTTCGCTGACGGCTGTCGTGCCGAGCCAGTCCACGAAGTCATCCCAGCCGCTCTGTGCGCTGCGCCTCGGCCCGAAGGTGACGCGCCGCGTCTGCCGCCGCGCCTGCACCGCCACGGTGCGAATGGTGTACGCCGCTCGTTTGCCCCATGGACCGAGTCGGCTCAGTCGGTCGAGTAGACGTGCGATGAGGTTGGCGCGGTTGGGTCGCGTCTGTGGCATGTCGCAATGTAGGTCGAGCGCACTCGCGCTGCGTGAGATCGTGCATCATTGAGGTGGACCATGTGCGTCACGCCGTGCACGGCTCCATGTTTGAGCACAGCTCCGATTTTACCGCCTTCGTCGAGGATCATGCATGAGTGCAGTTGCCGTGAACAGTTCCGCGCGATGGCGCGGGCTCGTGGCGTGGCTTGTCGTCACGATGGTTGCGGCGACACTCGGCGCGCTCGCGTCGATGAACGCGGCGGAACGGTATACGGCGCTGACGCTGCCGTCATGGGCACCACCACCCTGGGTGTTCGGCCCCGTGTGGACCGTGCTGTACGCGATGATGGGCATCGCCGCGTGGCGCGTGTGGCTCGAGCACGGATGGCAAGGGGCGCTCGGTCCGCTGCTTCTGTACTTGTTCCAGCTGCTGATCAACGCGCTGTGGACGTGGCTCTTCTTTGGTTGGGAGCTGCGCGGCTGGGCGACGGCGGAGGTGTTCCTGTTGCTGGGCATGGTGGCCGTGCTGCAAGTGCAGTTTGCGCGTCTGAACACGCTGGCCGGACGCTTGCTGTTGCCGTACCTGGCGTGGGTATCGTTCGCGTCGATGCTGAGTTTTTCCGTGTGGCGGCTCAACCTTACGAGGTAGAACATGCATATCGAGTTCTCGGGTGCCGCGCGCGAAGTCACCGGCTCCTGTCACATCCTGCACGTGAACGGACGGCGCATCCTGCTCGACTGCGGACTCTTTCAGGGTCATCG
Source organism: Gemmatimonadaceae bacterium (assembly GCA_041747275.1). Taxonomy (GTDB): domain Bacteria; phylum Gemmatimonadota; class Gemmatimonadetes; order Gemmatimonadales; family Gemmatimonadaceae; genus JAABRT01. Next base: position 7,219 of record JBGTFN010000495.1, read on the forward strand.
CGCGCAGTCGCGCGAAAAAAATGCGAAGTTGCCGCTGCCGGTCGATCAAATCGATGCGGTGCTGCTCTCACACGCGCACATTGACCACGCAGGCCGGCTGCCGTTTCTCATCGCGCAAGGCTACACCGGCAGCATCTGGACGACGAGTGCCACGCGTGACCTGTGCGCGGTGATGCTCGCCGATTCAGCCAACATCCAGGCACGCGACGCGGAGTTTCTCGAGCGCAAGGGACGTCCGTTTTCGCCACCGATCTACTCCCTCGCCGACGCGATGCAGGCCGTTGATCAGATGATGGGCGTGCCCTACAAGCGCTGGCTGGACGTACTGCCGGGCATTCGCGTGTGCTTTACTGACGCCGGACACATTCTCGGTTCGGCGAGCATCATCATCGAAGCGAAGGAAGGTTCGCACACGCATCGCGTGATCTTCTCGGGTGACATCGGCCGCGACGATCAGCCGATCATTCGCGATCCCGATCCGCCACACGGTGGTGCGGATACCGTGCTCATCGAGTCGACGTACGGGAATCGTGATCACGAAAGTGTTGCGGGGGCGCGTGATCATCTTGCACAGGTTGTACGTGACACTGCGAAGCGTGGTGGACGCGTGATGATTCCTGCGTTTGCGCTCGGACGCACGCAGGAAGTGGTGTACGACCTGCATCAGCTCTGGCGCGCTGGCAAGATCCCGGAGATTCCCATTTTCGTGGACTCGCCGCTCGCGCTCGACGCGACCACCGTGTTTGCGATGCACGCCAACATCTTCGATCGCACGGAAACGCTGATACAGGAGACGGCCAACCCGCTGGAGTTTCCCCTGGTGCGCTTCACGCGCAATGTGGAGGAATCCAAGCAACTGAACCACCGACACGGTCCCATGGTGATCGTGGCGGCGAGCGGCATGGCCGAGTCAGGGCGAATACTGCATCACTTGCAGCATGGTGCAAGCGATCCGCGCAACACGATCCTGATGGTGGGCTTCGCGGCTGCGAACACACTGGCGCGCCGCATCGTGGAGAAGCAGCCGTTCCTTCGCATCTTCGGGGACGAAGTGCCGCTGGCGGCGCAGGTGGAGAGTTTGAACGGGTATTCTGCGCACGGTGACCGTACCGAACTGCGCGCATGGCTCGACGCGGTGCGCTCTGAGGGCGTGAAAGCGCGACGCGAGATTCAGCGCGTGCATCTCGTGCACGGCGAGGCGACGGCGCAGGATGCGTTTGCCGCGTCGCTGCGCGAGGGAGGATACGAGGCGGATGCGCCGGAGCCTGGCGAGACCCGTCCCGTGTAGGGGCCGGTGAAGGGGGCCCGTGAAGGGGGCCCGTTCAGGCGTTGGGCGTGGACCTTCGTCCCGTCCCTGCGCTTTGATCGCCGTATCGCGTGGCGTGACTAACTTTCTCACATGCCCCGCCGGCTTCGACGCCTCACTGCGCAACTGGTCGCTCTCGCCCTGCTTGGTTGGGTGTTCACTATCGTACTCGTATGGTGGTGGTCGCGGCGTGATGAGGCCTCGACGGTCGATGCGCGCATGGCGGACGCGATCATCGTGCTTGGAGCCGCGCAGTACGACGGTCGGCCGTCGCCCGTGCTGCAGGCTCGACTGGATCATGCCCTCGGGTTATACGAGCGCGGCCTGGCGCCGTACGTGCTGCTTACCGGCGGTCGAGGCGATGGTGATACGCAGAGTGAAGCGGGCGCAGGGCGGCGCTATCTGGTGAAGCGTGGCGTGCCGGACTCCATGATCCTGCACGAGGACGAGGGGCGCACCACATTCACATCGATGCACAACGCAGCGGACCGCCTCGAAAGCGTCAACGGAAAGGCCGTCCTGCTGGTGAGTGACCCGTTCCACATGCTGCGACTGTCATTGCTGGCGCGACTGCATGGACTCGAACCATTTGGCTCGCCGACGCGGACGAGTCCGATCTCACAGAATGCGCTCCTCGAGTTCGAATACGCCGTGCGTGAGTCCCTCGCGGTGCCCGCCGACTTCTTGCGCTACCTGCTGAATGGCACGCGGTTTGGAAGCAATCGATGAAGCGGGGCCGCCAGTCGTCCGGATGCCGTAAGCCTACCGTCCGCCGCCGCGCTTTTCCTGTCCGCGAGTGACACGCCAATCACCGGCGCGCTCGAGACGTCGGCGTCCAGTACTGTCTATCGACCAGATCGCGCTCGGCCACTCATCATTGCCGTAGTGCACCATGCTCGCCGACGGCACGGACAGGGCGCCGAAGGCCGCAGAACCGAAGCTGGGCACGATAAAGACCTCCGTGTTGTCGTACCGCACGAAGTAGCCGAGATCGGAGAGTGAACCTACGGTCAGTCGGCTGAGCGGCATACCACCAGGTTGCGCGAAGCCAACCATCAGCTCTCGGCGCAAGACGGTCAGGCGCCAGTGCGATTCGCGCGTGCCTCCGCCGCCCGTGTTCTCGAGCGGTACCGGAATGCCGATATATGTGGCGCCGCCGATGCCCGTGAACTGCTCTCGTCCCGCGGCGCCCTGATAGTAGGGATCGGGACTGCCGCTATTCGCCACGAGATCGCGCAGTCCCCATGTGAAGCGCTGCAAGCCGAGCACGTGGCCGAACTCGTGCGCCATCACGTCATCGAGCGTGCCGTCATTGTTGAGCGTGACGAGATCGGCGGTGTCGAGTTCGACGTAACCGACCACCGGCAGACCCGATGCGGTGCGGTAGTAACACGGGCCAGCGCGACCGAGGATGCCGCGCGGACCATCGATGCTGTCGAAGTTGATGAAGATGCGCACGTTCGCGATCGTCTCGTTGATCGCGGGCACGCCCGGACCGCATTCGTTGGCGTTCGCCACCACTGGCACGGGTGGCACTTCGCCCGCAATGACGTTCTTCCAACGTTGCACCGCCGTCTCCACCGCTTCGCGATTGCGCGACGATGGCTCCCCGTTCACGAACACCGTCTGGATATCGAATACCGATGGCACCGCCGTGGCACGATAGGTGAACGTCTCACCGGGAAACTGCGGTGACGTGGCCTTCACTTCCTGCTCGTCTTCACTGCTCAGGATCCAGTCGCCCACGCGCGCGATTCCGTCAATTGGCGTCGTGACACGCGTGCTGCCGATCAAGCTGCCGGAGCCCGGCGTGGCGGCGAACGTGACGCTTACACCGGCGGCTGGATTGTCGTATTGATCGCGCGCGCGCACCGCAGGACGGTTGACCACCCCGACGCCGGGCACGCCAAGCTGTTGTGCGGGAGACGCGGCCTCGATGCGCACGGCCACATCAGGCTGCGGCGCGGCCCGAAAGAGCAGGAGCGATTGCACCGTCTCTACCTGCGCGAGCACGATGTGCGACGTGCTGGTGCGTGTACCGATGCGCCATCCGTCGAGCGAAGCCACGCCGCGTGCGTCCGTCGTGCGGGAAGCCGGGCCGATGATCTCGCCCTGTCCCGCTCCCACATTGAACAGCACGGTCACGCTGGGAACGGGATTCTCGAACGCGTCCACAACAGTGAGCGAGGGCGGCTGCGCGACAAGCGAACCGACACGAGTGGCCTGTACCTCCGGCACGCGGCGCATCATCGCTGCTGGGGGACCGGGTGCGACGGTGGCCATGAATACGATGGGTGTGAGCCCGGCGATCGTGGCAGTCAGCGTCTGCGGACCTGACCGCGTTCCGAGGCGCCATCCGCCGGACGACGCACGGCCGTCGGTGTCCGTGCGCACCGTGTCGTTGACAACCGAACCACTGCCAGGCGCGACCTGCCAGCGTACGAGCACGTCAGCCAGACCACGTCCGCCCTGATCGGTGACACGCACGGTCGGCGGTGTGGGGACCGACATGTTGGCCGCACCCGTTACGGTGCTCGGCCCATCGCTTGTCGCCGTGGTGGCGACGCGCGGCTCGGCCGAATCACATGCGACAAGTGCACCAAGCAGCAGCGAGCATGCGCAAACGGCGCGCGAGAATCGAGTAGTCATCAGCGGTGCCACGGTTCAGGCAGTAACGTGAGGATCGTCCGAGAAATGCACGTTGCGGGGTTCCTCCGCACGTGACCCGTACGCCAATTTAGAGAATGCAGATCCCCGTCGAGAGCTATCACCTCCCGAACGGTCTCCTGGTGGTGCTCTCCGAGGATCACACGGCGCCGATCGTCGCAGTCAACCTGTGGTACCACGTGGGTTCGGCCAACGAACGCACGGGGCGCACCGGCTTTGCCCACCTGTTCGAGCACATGCTCTTTCAGGGCTCGGCAAATGTCGGCGCCAACGAACACTTCGAGTTCGTGCAGCGAGCCGGGGGTACGCTGAACGGTAGCACATGGCTCGATCGCACGAACTACTACGAAACGCTGCCGTCCAATCAACTCGCGCTTGCCCTATGGCTGGAAGCGGATCGCATGGGCCGGCTGCTGCCCGCAATGACGCAGCCCAAGCTGGACACGCAACGCGATGTGGTGAAGAACGAACGGCGGTGGAGTGTGGACAATCAGCCGTACGGCACATGGTGGGAGAAGCTGCCGGCGCTTTGTTTTCCGCCGCACCACCCGTTCCACCATTCGCTGATTGGCTCTATGGACGATCTCGACGCAGCCTCACTGGAAGATATCGCCGAGTTCTTCCGCATGTACTACACCCCGGACAACGCAGTGTTGACCATTGCCGGCGATTTTCCGGCGACCGAGGCGAAGCAGCTGGTGGAGGAGTACTTCGGTCCCATCGCGCGCGGCGCGGGCCGACCGCCGCTTCCGGACATGGCGGTCCCCTATAGCTATGGCGGAGCAATTCGAGAGGTGGTGCCCGACGCCTGCGCCCTGCCACGTGTCTTCATCGCTTCGCGCATGCCGGTGCTCGGCAGTGACGCGTATTACGCCGGAAGTGTGTGCACGGCCATCCTTGGCCTGCGCACCGGGAGCCGTTTCGAGCGTTCGCTGGTGCGTCGGCAGCGCGTGGCGTCTTCGGCCTCGTGCTTCACGTTCGACCTGGCGAAGGGCGCTGACCTCTTTGTCGCCGACGTCACCGCCCTGCCCGACGTTACGCCGGAGCAACTCGAAGCTGCGGTACACGCAGAGCTCGACCTCATGCAGATGCATGGTGTTACGGAGCACGAAGTGCATCGCGCTGTGGCCCTGACGGAGACGCATTTCGTCACCAGCCTGCAGTCCGCTGCGGAGCGCGCCGATCAGCTGTCGCGATTTGCGACGTACTTTGGCGATCCAGCGCTCGTGAACGCGCAGCCCGCGCGTTATCGCGAGGTTACGGCGGAGCAGGTGTCGGCGTTCGCGCGCGAGTATCTCGTCCACGACAACCGCGCCACGTTGATGTATGTACCGGGCGAGGAAACCGCGGACGCTGATGCTGGTATCGAGGCGGCCGCGTGAGCGCGTCGTTCGATCACGCGGCGGCGACGCAGGGCGACACCTCGCAGACGAATATCTCGTCGGCAAACGCGTCGGCAAACGCGTCGGCTGCGCTGGCTCCGCCGCGTCCCGGTGCAGGTGTGGTGCGTCCGTATCATTTCCCGTCCTTTCAAACGCGCATCCTGCCGAACGGACTGCGAGTGGTCGTCGCGCCGGTCCATGCCCATCCGGTCGTCACCATGCTTGCGGTGGTCGATGCCGGTGCAACGCGAGACCCGGGTGGCAAGCATGGTCTGGCCGTGATGGCGGGTCGGGCGCTTGCCGAAGGCACAGAGACCATGAGCGCGCTCGAGCTGGCGGAGCGGGTCGAGATGCTGGGCACCGTGCTCGACACCGGAGCCGACTGGGACTCAACCATCGTGCAGCTCACGGCGCTGCGCGAGCGCGCTGGCGATGCGTTTGCGGTGCTCGCGGAAGTGCTGCGGCGACCGTCGTTTCCGGCTGACGAGATGCAGCGGTTGGCCGAAGAACGTCTGTCCGACCTCACCCAGATTCGCGCGGAACCGCGCGGGCTCGCGGATGTGGCGCTCAACCGCCTGCTGTACGCGCCGACGTCGCGCTTTGCCAGGCTTGCCGGTGGCGACGAGCGAAGCATTCCCACGATCACGCGTGATGATGTGGTGCGTTTTCACGCCGAACACTTCGTGCCCGGTGCAACGGCGTTGCTGGTGGTGGGCGACTGCTCGGTAGACGAAGCGGTGGCCATGGCCACGCAGCATCTCGGCGACTGGAGTGGCAGCGCCGCGCCGGTACCCGACCCCAATGCGTCACATCGCTATTCAGATTGCCGCGTGCACCTGGTGGCCAAACCCGACGCTCAGCAGACGGAGCTCCGGCTGGGGCATGTCGCGGTGCCGCGCGCGCATCCTGACTATTTCCCGCTGGTGGTCATGAACGCGATTCTGGGTGGCCTGTTCTCCTCGCGCCTCAATCTCAACCTGCGCGAGAAGCACGGTTACACCTACGGCGCGCACAGCACGTTCGACTGGCGCCGCGCGGCGAGTCCGTTCGAGCTGTCCAGCGCGGTGCAAACGGACAAGTGTGCGGACGCGGTGCGAGAGGCATTGTTCGAAGTCGCTCGCATGCGTGACGAGCAGGTCAGCGACGAGGAGCTGTCGCTGGCGGTGAGTTACCTCGACGGTGTCTTCCCCATTCGCTTTGAGACGACCGCGGCGATCGCGAGTGGCCTTGCGAACGTGGAGATCTTCCGTCTTCCGTCCGACTATTTCGACACCTATCGCGAGCGAGTGCGCGCAGTTTCGGCCGACGATGTGTTGCGCGCGGCGCGCACGCATCTCGATCCATCGCGGCTTCAGGTGGTGGTGGTGGGTCCGCCAGATGTTTTGCAGCCGGCGCTCGAAGCGCTCGGCATTGGTCCTGTGTCCGTACACGCCCCGACCGACGAGCTGTCGGCGGACGACTGACGTCCCTTTTTCAGAGTCTTTGTGTCATCTTCGGCATCGCTCCCTGCTGCGACCTCGGTCACACCCTCCGCCAAGCCCAAGCGCACACCGCCATTCGAAGTGCGCCGTTCAAGAATCCAGGGTCGCGGCGTCTTCGCGACGCGGCGCATTCGCACCGGACAGGTGCTCACGGAGTACATCGGAGAACAGCTGACGCACGAGGAAGCGGACGCTCGCTATGACGACAGCAGCGGGCGGCACCACACGTTCCTGTTCGTGGTGAATGACGATGTCGTGCTTGACGCACGACGTCGCGGCAACGATGCGAAGTACATCAATCATTCGTGCGAGCCGAACTGTGAATCGGTCATCGACGACGATCGCGTGTGGATCCAGGCGATCAAACCGATCACACCGGGCACGGAGTTGGTGTACGACTACCGCTTCGAATGGGACGATTCCTACGACGCGGACGATGTGCGGTACTACGCGTGCCGCTGCGGCAGCGCCAAATGCAGAGGCACGATTCTCCGGGTGCCCGTGTACCTGCGACCGACGGTGCGCGAGTGGCTGGCGGGCAACGATGTGCGCAAGCCACGCAAGCCGGTGAAGGGCGCGAAGAAGGCGACGAAGAAGGTGACGAAGAAGGCGACGAAGAAGGCGACGAAGAAGCCAACGAAGAAGCCCACCACACGCACCGCAGGGCGGAGATCCGCGTGATTCGTGATCCGGGCAAGGACGTCGGTCGGGTGTCGAGCAGGCGCATGTACACCGGACGCGTCATCTCGCTCGATGTCGACGAGGTGCGCTTTCCGGACGGCTCGGTCGGCTCGCTCGAGCTGGTGAGGCATCCGGGTGCGAGCGCGGTGGTGCCGCTGCTGGGCGCCATCGACGATGCGGACCCGGAACTCGTGCTCATTCGCCAGTACCGTTACGCGGCGGAGCAGTATCTGTACGAGATTCCCGCCGGCCGGCTGGACCCGGGCGAGTCACCGGCGCAATGCGCCTCACGCGAGCTGCTCGAGGAGACGGGATACCGGGCGGGCGAGGTGACGAAACTGTTCACGATGTACACCACGCCCGGCTTCACCGACGAGAAGATTCACCTGTTCATGGCTACCGGACTGGTGCCCGGTGAGCACCAACGCGAGGCTGACGAGTTTCTGGAGCTCGTGCCGACGCGCCTCTCGCGAGCGCTGTCGATGGTGGAACAGGGTGAAATTCAGGATGCCAAGACGGCATTGGCGCTCCTGTATACGGCTGGCTTTCGCCTTGGATAGTTATGCATTGTCCTCTACCTGAGACACAGCACGAGGACAGTTCAAAGACAATCCTATCCGGTCAGTCTGACCGACGTGGTCTAACCCTAAGGTATATAATGGGTTGCAGTGTGACCTAAATCGCTGCCGGCTCGGCACGGCACGTGCACTGTTATAGGGCAACAGCGGAACCGATCGCGGTTACTGCGACGTATGTCTTGGGAAACCAGGCAACGTCGATGCCTCGGAGCCCCGCCGTCAGCTTGCGACAAGCAAGTGACGACCCTTGAACTGGAGATCCACCATGGCACTAACCGTCCGTCAGACTACCCCGCTCGAACAGGGGGGCGTACGTGCACAGCTACGCGCTCTGGATGATGCCGGAGTCGTGGGCGCGTTTCTCGGTGGAGAAGAGCGGGCATTTCAGGAGCTCGTTGATCGCTACCAGGGACGTCTGCTGAACTTTGTCTATCGAACCATTGGCGATCGGGATCGCGCCGAAGACCTGGTGCAGGAAGTTTTTATTCGCGTCTATCGTCACATTGGCCGCTTCGACCGATCCAAGAAGTTCTCCACGTGGATCTACACCATTGCGTCCAATTTGGCCAAGAATGAACTCCGGAACCGCTCGCGCAACCCGCTCGTGCTGTTCCAGGCCATCCGCGCCAGGTTCGAGGACGAGGATCGTCCATTGCAGTTCGAGGACACGCAGTACAAGCCGGACGACCTGTTCCGGAAGCGTCACTTGCGTGAAATGGTGGAGCGGTCCGTGGCCCAGCTGCCAACGCATCATCGCGAGGTGTTCGTGCTGCGCGAGCTCGAGGGTAAGTCGTACGAGGAGATCGCCGATATCACCGGCGTGAACCTGGGCACGGTCAAGTCGCGGTTGAACCGGGCGCGCACAGCGTTTGCCGAGATCATCGAGCCGATGGTTCGCTGAGTTTGCCGAGGCAGCGGGCACGAGCGTCAGTCAGGCGCCGAGGCCTGCACCTCAGCATCGAGAGAAGAGGCCGGCATTTCCGCAGACAGGACTCGGAAATGCCGGCTTTCTTTTTGTTCCATCAGGCAGCCGGATGCTATTGGCTGGACTGCGCAGGCGGAACTACCTCTTTGGGGGGAACCCGAAGGAACGGATCGGTCCGCCTTGGGTATCGGAGTCAGACCCCTCACGTGCGTCGCGAGCTCTCTCGCGTGCAAGGATTCTGACCCGATGGACTGCCGGACTTTTCGCAAACATCACTTCGCGTACCTCGACGACACATTGCCTGGCGATGTGATGTCGGACGCGCAGACGCACATCATGACATGCGACGCGTGTGCCGCGCATGACACGTTGGTGCGTCGCTCATTGATGATGGTGCGCAATCTGCCCGAGATTCAACCGTCCGATGCGTTCTGTGCTCGACTTCAGGAACGGCTCGCGCACTGCAAGGACGAGGGGCGGAGCGATGACATCATGCATGGCGACTCGTTCCTGCAAACGGATGGCGAGTCTCGCACCTCGCGCATGTTGCGCGGGTCGCGCGCCTGGTTCACTGTGGCCGCGGCAATCACGGTGCTTGGCGCGATGACGATCGAGGCGGAACGCGGCGCAGACGAGGTGATGCAGCTGGCCCCCGTGATGGCAGCAGCACCGGAAGCTGAAGCCGAGATGCCGCTCATGATCACGCCCGAGCTCATGCAGGCGATGGCTACCGGAAATCCCATGTATTCCATGGCACTGCTGGTGGAAGAAGCGCCGGTGCATTTCCTTGCGACCAGCAGCGACTTCTACTTCGACGACGCGCGCTCCTACGAGCGATAACCGAGCGGCACCAACAGTTTCGCCGTGCAGATGCCCCTGTGACGACCATCGTCACGGGGGCATTAGTTTACGGACATGCCGCGTCCCGCCTCGCGCTCCCGAGCCTCTACATCGTCGTCCGCACGCGCTGCGGCGCCACCGTCTGCCGATGGCTTCAAGACGCTGCGTGCGGCGGTGGAGTCCAGAACGTTCGCACCGGTCTACTATCTGCACGGTGACGACGACTTCCTGAAGGATGCATCGTTGCAGTCGCTGCTTGACGTCGCGATCGATCCGGCGACGCGCGACTTCAACTGCGAAACGCGTGATGGCGCGGAGCTCGACGCCGAAACACTCGGCAGCCTGCTGGGCACGCCACCCATGCTTGCCGATCGACGCGCGGTGGTTGTGCGCGACGTGCACCTGCTCAAGAAGGCAGTACGTGCAGAGCTCGATCGCTATCTGGCGTCGCCAGCACACGATACGCTGGCCGTGCTCGTTGCCCCAGCCGGACAGAAGGCGGATGCTGCGCTCGTGACCAACTCGGAAGCGTGCATCTTCGAGCCGCTGCCGCCCGAGCGCGTGCGCAAGTGGATTGCGCATCATGCCACGACGGTGCTTGGCGTAACCGTTACCAGCGAAGCCGCGAT
>JBGTFN010000496.1:0-3641 GCA_041747275.1 Gemmatimonadaceae bacterium
AACTGACGAAGCTGCGGCAGCACATTCTGCTCCCACTGTCCGAACGCGCCACCGCGCGTACCGCCGTTGAACGACGCTTCCGGCTCGATGCCGGGGAAGTTGGTCCAGAGCGCCAGGTTGCGACCGGCAATCGTGATCGACCCACGGCCCGCACCGAGCGGTCGCGTAAGCCAGGCGGGCAACGTGTAGGTGGCGGCGAGCTCGCGGAACCGCACGAAGCTTGCGTCCTGAATGAGCTCAGTTGTAAAGGCTGTTCCACCCTGCGCTTCGGCCACAAGAATGGGATCGAATCGTTCCGGGTGGTAGTTTATCTCGCACAACGCAAACAGGTTGCATCGCACGCGACGATTGCCATCGAGCTTGCTGTAGCCGCCGCGATAGTCGAAGAACGCGTTCAGTCGAAGGTTGCCGAAGATCGTTGCACCTGCTCCCACCGATCCTTCGCGCGTCGGCACGGAGTTGCCGAGGAATACACGCGGCGCTTGCGCACAGGCGACTGCGCCGCCGTTGCCATCGTCGCACTGAATGTTCACGGCGCGCTTGGACGCGGCGTCGAAGTCGGCACTCACGATACGCCGATCCCACCAGGCACCCGGTGCGTAACCGACGACGTGCTGGATCTGTGCGGAGAGCGAAACGATATCGGTTGTGGATCCGAGGCTCTTGATTTCGTAGTCGAGTACACTGCCGCTGAGGGTCAGGTCGAGGCCCAGATTCTCACGGTTGAGCAGCTGAAACCGGAAAAGACCTTCCAGTCCGCTGCGCGCTACCTCGCCGGCATTGAACAGCTGCTCCCCGGGAAAGCCGGCCGACGGCGGAGCAAGCCGCGCGAGAATGGCGTCCTTGGTGGTGCCATTGAAGTAGGTGACATCAATGCCCACACGATCTTCCCAGAGGGCTGCGTCAAAGCCGAGTTCCGTCTCGAAGCTGCGCTCCGGTCCGAGATCCGGGTTACCAGCGTTGGCCGGCGTCAGAAAGCCACCTTGTGCACCGTACGTGCGCGTGGCATCGAAAGCGCCCGGCTGCTGTCCACTTCCGCCATACGCAGCGCGCAGGCGCAACTGGCTCACGAATGCGGGCAGGTTGATCGATGGCTCCTCGCTGATCACGTACGAGAGACTGAGCTTCGGATACGTGACGATGTCGAAGTTGGTGCCGAACGCCGAGTTGTCGTCAGCGCGAACGGCTGCCGTCACGAACAGCCGGTTGTTCCAGATCAGCTGCTGCTGCACAAATCCGCCCACCGTGTTGTTCTCGAACACTTCGTCGCCCGACACATTACGCACCGCGGCAGCCGCCAGCGACAACAGTCCCGCGGCGGGGAAGTCGTTCGCGGATGCCGCGCGGAAGAGCGACTTTCGTCCGAAGAACTGTCCACCCACCGACGAAACGCTGCGCCACGACTCGCTGAGCGCGAGGTCGAGATTGCCAAGGTAGTCGAACGTCGTGACGGTGACATCACGCGTGGACACGGCCATGGAGCCGTTGGTGGGCGCGCCGGATCCGGAGAACGCCGAGTAGCGCGCAGCGAGTGGATCGTTGCGCGGTGTCAACGACTGATTGTCCTCTGCGAGCCTGTCGACGCCCAGGATCAGCCGATGATTGAACCAGCTGGTGGGCCGGTTACTGAGCGTGGCGCTCGCCGTAAAGCGATCGGCGTCCTGAAAGTTGTTGTACGCCTCGTAGTACACGTCCGGCGGACCGGAGCGGAAACCCAGCTGCGCGTTGCCCGGGTTGCGGCCGGTATACAAAAAGCCCGGCGAAGAGAAGAGCGTGCCCCAAACGGCTCCGCCGCCGCCGGCTTCAAAGGGCAGATAGGTGCGACCGGTGGTGTACGCCATGGACGTCTGCACATCCCAATTGTCATTGGGCGTGACGGTGAGGTTCACGCGCATGTTGGTGCGATGCAAACGGTTTACGACTTCCGCGCCCTGATTCTCCTCGTACCCGCCACCGACGTAGTAGCGAAGCGCGGGCGTACCGCCGCTCACGCTCAGCTGCAGGTCGGAGAGCGTGCCGGCTTCGAAGATGTCGCGACCGAAGTTCGCGTTGAGCGAATCGTTGAGTTGGCGCGTGGACAACTGCACGGTGTCGCGCGCTGTAGTCGAGCCGGCGGTCGGAATCGTGCCCCAGTTGTCATCGAAGCGGTTGCGCCAATCGGGCACCCAGTTCGCGCCCATTCGATACGTCGCGTTCCAGACCGGCCGACCCGCCGCGCCTCGCTTGGTGATGATCTGGATGACGCCGGCTGCCGCTTCCGTGCCATACAGCGTGGCCGCCGCCGGACCCTTGATGATCTCGAGGCTCTCGATGTCATCGGGATTGAAGTCATTCCAGCGCGAAATGGATTGCGATCCGAAACCCTGATTCGTCGGACCCGACGCCTGGGTATTGTCCACGCGCACGCCGTCGACGAAGATGAGCGGATTATTGTTGAGCGACAGTGACGACGCGCCGCGCACACGAATGCGTGAGCCGGATCCAACCTGGCCCGAACTCGCCACGACGCTCACGCCCGCGGCTCGACCCGTCAACAGGTCCTGGAAGTTGTTGATCGGCTGCGTCGCAATGATCTCCGCCGCGCTCACGGTGGTCACCGCGTTTCCGATGGCACGCTTCTCGGCGACACCGGCGGTTCCCGTGGTGATCACGCCGCTTAGTTCAAGTGCGCGCTCCACGAGCACAATGCGAACATCGGCGGCTCCAATCGTCGCCGGAACAGTGCGTGGCTGATAGCCGATGCGTCGCACCGTCAGCTGTACCGTGCCGCCGCCGGTGAGTCCGGCCAGCCTGAAGCGTCCGGACGCGTCAGTGGAAGCGCCGACCGTGGACTGCCCATCGACGCCGATCTGTGCGTCGCTCACGGGAGTGCCGCGCTCATTCACGACCGTGCCGGCAATGACGCCGGTGGCCTGCGCCCCCGCACTCGCGCTCGGCATCGCGGCCATGACCAGCAGTGCAGCCGCAAGCACGACGGCTCGGCCACCCGCCCGCGAAACGGCAGGCACGAATGCTCTTGTTGGTCGAGAGCGATGACTTTCGGGATCGCGAGCAGGTATGGAGCAAGACGGGCCATCTCCAGCGATCGTGAGTGGCATCACAGTCCTCCGCAAGGGTGTCGGGTAGGGTCGGCCACCGCCGCGTTGGCGACGGCGCATGCTGCACAACGCATACACGTGATGCACTACAGCATGCCCAGACGCGAAACTATGAATGCACACGCGGGACGCAAGAGCCAATGTGTGCTCAGTGCGTCCCGCGCGGTTGTTCTCACCATCTCATAACTGTTGTATCGCCGCGTCGCGACGCAGCAGGCGTCAGCTCATTTGAACGCGTTCAACCCGGTAATCGCCTGGCCAAGTATGAGCGAATGCACATCGTGCGTGCCCTCATATGTGTATACGCTCTCGAGATTCGCCATGTGGCGCATCGCGGCATAGTCGGCAAGGATGCCGTTACCGCCGAGCAGTCGCCGTGTTTCACGCGCCGCTTCGGTGGCGATGTTCACGTTGTTGCGTTTGGCCAGCGATACCTGCACCGGCGTGAAATTGCCTGCATCCTTGAGGCGGCCCAGGTGCAGCGCCAGCAACTGCCCCTTCACGATTTCACTCAGCATGTCGGCGAGCCGAACCTGCTGGATC
>JBGTFN010000497.1:0-1914 GCA_041747275.1 Gemmatimonadaceae bacterium
GCGGAGCTTGCGCGCGACGCCCTTACCGGTGTCGGAACGCAGGGTCGCGGAAAGAGTTGCGGATGCCATGACAGGACTCTGGGAAAACGCGTGGACAACTGAATGAAATGCGCGCCGTCAATCGAAGAGCGAACTCACCGATTGATCGGAGTGCGTGAAGCGGATCGCCTTGGCCACGAGCTCTCCGACGGAGAGCACCGTGAGCGCGGCGAACCGCCGCTCGGGCGGAACCGCGATGGTATCGGTTACCACCACTTCCTTGATGGGCGCCGCGGACAATCGCTCGACGGCGGGGCCGGAGAGCAGGGCATGCGTGGCACACACGTAAATATCCTTGGCTCCCAGTTCCTTGAGGGCCCTGGCGGCCTCGGAGACGGTCCCCGCCGTGTCGATCATGTCGTCGGGAATGATACAATCCCGTCCCGCCACGTCACCCACCACGTTGACCACTTCAGCAACATTCGCCTTGGGGCGACGCTTGTCGATGATTGCGAAGGACGCGTCGAGTCGCTTTGCGAACCCGCGCGCCATCTTCGCCGACCCGACATCCGGCGCCACCACGACGAGATCCTTCAACTGCTTCTTGCGAAAGTGCGAGACGAACACCGGTGCTGCATAGAGGTGATCGACCGGAATATCAAAAAAGCCCTGCAACTGATGCTGATGAAAATCGATACCGAGCAAACGATCTGCTCCGGCGACTTCAATCAGGTTGGCCACCAGCTTGGCGCCGATGGCGACGCGCGGCTGATCCTTGCGGTCCTGCCGTGCGTACCCGTAATAGGGCAACACGCACGTAACGCGCGCGGCCGATGCGCGACGCGCCGCATCGACCAACAGCAAAAGCTCCAGCAAGTTCTCGGCCGGCGGATTTGTCGGCTGCACGATAAACACGTCCGCACCACGGATATTCTCGTCGATGCGAACGAATACCTCCCCATCTGCAAAGCGCGAGACTGCCACGCGACACAGTTCTGTTCCGAGGTGGTGCGCGATATCCTCGGCGAGGCCCGGGTTGGCCGTACCGGAGAGAATCTTGAAACCACTTTTGGACACAGCCAGCCGATCCATCTACCGCAGCCTTGAAAATTAGCGATGACAGGAGGACGGTGACAAGGGCTACCAGCGCCCTCCACCGTAACAGGATGTACCACAGCCAGTGCGAACCAGCCTTGCAACATAATGGCTCCAGTTCCGAAACGGAGCCCCCGCTGCGCAAAAAACGGGCGCCCCACGACCGTCCAAAGGTCGAAAAGCGCCCCATTGCCCCGCTAGGATTCGAACCTAGATAGCCACATCCAAAGTGTGGAGTCCTGCCATTGGACGACGGGGCATCACAGCCATCGCAAACTTAGGCGGTCGGCTCCGGCAGGACAATTGCCTCCGCCGTACTCGTTCGCACGACCTGCTCCCCTACACCCGGCGCTGGCCAATCTGCCCCAATCACATTTTCGGACAGCAGGAAGCAGGTCGCGCCGCTGCCTGACATGAGGCCGATGGCGTGCTGCCCGGCCTCGCACCGCGACCTCGCGTGTGCCCGCACGAGCGGCAGCCAGCGTGCCACGCCAGGATGCAACGGTTCCACCACTGCTTCGAAGTCATTGTGCGCCAACCCTGTCAGCGCGTCCCATGAGCCCAACTCGCTACATGACCACACGTGCGCTGGCGATGCCTCACCCACCGTCCGGTTGAGTGCGCGATAGGCGTCACCCGTGTTCACGCCCTCCGCGAACGTGATCAGGTCCACCGACCGGGCGGGAAGGCTGGGCAGCGACAGCAGTCGGTCACCGCGTCCCCAGCCCCAGGCCAGCAGCGCGTCCGAGACAAGGAACGGCACGTCTGAGCCCAGCTCGCCGGCGATCGCAATCAGGGCGTCCTTGTCGAGCGGCTGGGGAGCGAGCCGGTTGAGCCCGC
>JBGTFN010000498.1:0-9823 GCA_041747275.1 Gemmatimonadaceae bacterium
GATTGCGTTTTCGGCCACCCTCACCTTCACCGGTGGCACTGGACGTTTCGCCAGCGCGAGTGGCAGCGCACTAGCGGAGGGCGTGGCCAATCAGATGACGAAGACTTCGTCGGTGTCCCTGTCGGGCTCGATTCGATACTAAGTCGGAGGCGCCCTAACCACCCGTGTCGGCACCGGGCGGTTGGGGCGCCGCTTGCCATTGCACATTTCGGATCAGCAAAGAGCGCTGGTCCGGCGTTACAGGAACTGTTTCGGGAAGCAGGCTCATGACCAGTTGCACGGCTGCACTGTCCGTGCTCGGCTGTGCGATCCGTCGTCGTGCGGCGGCAGGAATACGCAGGACAAAATTGCCTCCCTGGTCTGCCGGAAAGAGCGCCACACTTCCGAGCGGCACCGTTTCCCCGTTTCCGTACCGCAGCACAGCTTCAATCGCGATCGATTGCTGAGACGGATTGCGAACGTCGGCCACGGTAAAGACAAGAAGCTCTGCATCGGCGATTGTGCGCGGTGCGAGTGACAACGCCACTCGAGGTGAGGCCGCGGATATTCTCAACGAGTCCGAAAGCCGAACACTTGCAGGCGCAGGCTGCGGCGCGCTATCGGCCTTCGTGCGAACGCTACTCCCTTCCGGCGCACAGCTGCAGAGGCCGAAACACAGCACCAGCGTTATTGGGCGCCAGCGGCATGGCGGAACGGTGGTGATCACTGTCTCACCCGAGCCAGTTCGACACTCACTCGTCCCGCAGTCAAGCTGTCGTCGGCCGGGACGCCCGGGTGCACTGGCACGGCTACCAGTTGCACCTCGACGGCATCGAACGGTGCGGACTCATTCAGCCGGCGCAGTGTTTCGGAAATGTCCACAAGGAGCGCGTTACCATCGGCGGCACCTTGTCCCTGGTGTGCCGGGTCGGTGAAAAACGCGAAGCTGCCAGCGTAATGTGAATCGTCGATGGAGGTCTCGGGCGTCGCGTTGGACAGGTTGACGAATACTCGCACAAAAAATGATTCGGTACGCGGCTGCACCACCTGCTCGACACGCAGCAGAAGTCGCTCGATTCCCTCACGCTGGAGCACCGCAACAACGGCCTCGCGCGCAATCGGTATCCGGACCGAGACAGGCGCCCGCGTTGTGAGCTGAAAGCCCTGCATTAACTCGAAGCGCTGGACGATCTCCACACGGGCCGGGCCACCCGCTTCGAGAAAAGTTCGTAATGCAGCGGTGTCCGCCATCGCCTGCCGCATCCTTTGTGCACCGCCCCTGCCACCACATTCGCCATCGAACTGATAGGAAAGGAGCGGCATGAGCAAGGTGGTACCTACCTGAATGTTGGACTGAGCACCTGTGGTATCGAAAAAGTTGCCGGCAAACTGGAAGCTGGACCAGGCCGGGTCATTCGTGTTCGCATTTCCGCGCACGATGTTCCACTCGACCCAAAGACACTCGATCATGTTATGGTGCATCCAGAAAATCGGATCCAGCGGCGAGTCGAACGTGCCCATGATCCCACCCACGAAGCCATGAATGTGGTTGTGCGGCGTTTGCTCGAGACGACCGTAGGTGGTGCGCTGGCGCTGCGCAGTGGCGGCAAAGCTGCCGAAGAGCTGGAAATCGACCTCGTCCAGGATGCCGTCTATCACGGGACGTCCGATCAGCCCCGCATTTGCAGAACTGGTGGCGGTAGCCGTTCGTCCACTTTGGAAGAGCGGGTTTGAGGCTGCGCCCCAGAAAGGAGTCGGAACTCTCGAATTGACGGTCCAGTCCCAGTATGGCAGTGCGAATTCGAGATTCCCTGTCAAGTCGCGACAGATCTGTTCAAAGTAGTTGAGGTACGCCCGGTGCCAGGGCAGGAACCACCAGTTCTGATGAGGACAATGGTCCTGGTGGATACGCGCTTGCCTTTGCCAGCTACGTCCGTCCGTTGCGGGAAGTGCCTTCATCGCAGCGACGGCCTCCCGATAGGTCTCAATGATCGGATCGTTGTCCGCGAGTGTAGCGAGGCTTCTCCGTACGGGGCGTTCCCGGATCTGCCGCATACAGCCCTCGCAGCCACCCAGAAACGACGCCATTCCGATCCCCACGGTCCAGCCCGCGCTCAAGCGAATGAATGCACGGCGCGACGTTTCGGTCGACATCATGGCTCCCTCAGTTGACTGGTGACGTACTGGCTAGCTGCTACCTTCGCGAGCGACGGCGACACGGGATCACACGAGGAAGTCGAACGTGAGCGCCCCAACGCGCAATGACCGATCGCTCAATACCGTCCCGTAACGTCCGACACCGTGAACGTTTGCGTAGTCGCCGCAGTTGATTCTCGAGCTGCAACCGTTGCGATTTTCTGCTCGAGCCAGGCGACGGATGACTCCGGACCGAAGTATCGAATGAAGTGGCTCCACGGTAAGGGGTCCGCAGAGTTGGTGCCGTCGCTTCGAATCTGTCCCAGCTTGAGCAGTGAAACCGTAACGGCACCGCGATCTCCGAACACTTCCATGTACTCGTCGTGAATTTCGTGCGCGTACGAATCCACTTGACTTTGGCTAAGTCCGGTCACGTTGAGCATGAGCAGAAAGTGTCCGTGTGCTTCGCCAGTCCCCGGTGTGTTCGTCATTGTTGCTCCTGGTTGGGATGATTCCTGCTTCCCCGGCGAGCCGTCTGAGCGCCGGATGCCACTCGTTCACTTCTACCAGCCTGATCCCTTCACGAACTGCTTTGGCAACCCACTGCGCCGCGATATCGTTGGCGCCAGCTGCATCGTACAGCGTTGCGTAGCCGAGATCGAGCGCCGCGTAGAATGGTTCGATCTGCATCGCCTTGGCCACACACTCATTCGCGCGATCTGTATCATCGGTCGAGAGATGGACCAGGCCGAGGCCAGCGTAGCCGAAGTACGCGCTCGCTGTATGGACCGTCAACACCCCACAATACGCAGTCGCTGCATCCTGTTTGCCCGCAGCGGCGAGTAGTGGGGGCAGCAGCTGAAGCACCCAGGGGTATCGTGGGTTGCTCTCCTGCGCCTTGCTGACCTCCGCCAGCGCCTCGATCGGTTGACCGCGCAGGTGTAGCAGCACCGCACGACCACAATGGCCTCCCTCGTCTCCAGGGCTCAGCAGCAATACGCGATCGAGCGTGCGCGCTGCTTCCACTTCGTCGCCGGTGAGCATAAGCGCCCACGCCAGATCGTTCAGACACCACACGTAGTAAGGATTGATCGTCAGGGCGTCGCGATACGCGGAAATAGCGCCCACAAACTCGCCGCGCGCAAAGCGTACTCGTCCCAGCAGGTCATGCGCGATGTCGTTGTTGCGGTCGACTCGCAGCGCCTCTCGAACATCGGCCTCTGCCTCCGCATGACGCTTGCTGAAAAAATGAATCAACCCGCGCGCGGAGTAAGCTTCTGAGTTGTGCGCATCCAGGCGCAGCGCGTGGTCGCTTGCCTCGAGCGCCAGCGCCAGCCATAGCGAAACATCCGCTTCCCAACCTCGCTCAACACGAGCCAGGCACGCGCTGGCGAGAAGCGCCTGCGCTCGGGCGCTGGTGCGATCGCACTCGCTCGCACGTTTCAGCATCTCAATCGCGACGAGATTGTCGGCATTCGTGAACTTGTGATATGCGTACACCGCTCGAAGATAGAGCTCGAACGCCTGCTGGTTCATCGCGATCCCGGAGGAGCCCCGTTGCGGGTCACGATCCTGAACACGCAAAGCGGAAGAGATCCGCTGAACGATCTCTGCCGCGACCTCAAACACATTCTCGACCGGCGACTCGAAGTTGTCCGCCCAAACATGAAAGCCGTTCTCTACATCAATCAGGTTTACCGTCAGCCGACAGCGCCCGCCGTGAGTCCGAGCTACACCCTCGACGACCGTTCGCACGCCTAACTCGCGACCGATCTCGCGTACGTCGCGCTGAGTATTCCTGTATCGCATGCTCGATGTTCGAGCGATCACCAGCAGCTCTCCCGTCTGCGCGAGTTTCGTAGTCAGTTCGCTCGTGATGCCGTCCGTGAGATACTCTTCTGCCGTATCGCCAGAGAGGGTTTGGAAGGGGAGCACTGCAACCGACGGCAACTCCTGCACGTTTCGCCGACGCCAGAGCGACTTGGTCGTACTCCGTGAAAGCTCCGTCTGGAGTTCCTGGACATTCGCATACCGTTCATCTTTATCCTTTGCGAGACATCGCTGGATTATGCGATCAAGATGAGGCGGGAAGCCGGCAACAGTCTCACTGATCGGCATCACGGGTGCCGACAGAACGCGAGCAAGTGTTCCAAGTGGCGTTCGCGCGGTGAACGGGTGGCGTTGCGTGCAGAGTTCATAAAGCACAACGCCAAGCGAGAAGAGATCGCTACGTCCATCAAGGGGGAGTCCTTCGATCTGTTCGGGAGACATGTATCCAACTGTTCCCGACGGTACTTCGAATGAGTCGCCAACCCCGATGGAAGAAAGTGACTTCAGATTGTCACCGCCTATGGTCACGCTGCTCGCCAGCCCAAAATCGAGCACTTTTACTTGTCCGTCGTGCGTGACCATGATGTTCGCAGGCTTGATGTCGCGATGCACCAATCCCTGTGCATGGGCTGCGGCGAGCGCATCAACCACCTGAACCGCTAGGGCTGTCACCTCCAGCGGTTCCATCGGTCCATCTGAAATGACGTCGGCGAGCGTCCGACCGTTTACGTACTCCATGACGATGAACGGGACGCCGTTGGCTTCGGCGATACTGTGGATCGTGCAAACGTTCGGATGCTGCAGGACTGCGGCGGCGCGCGCCTCGCGCAACAGACGTCGCGTAGTGTCGGAATCGTCCGCGATCGTGGGGTGCAGCGCCTTGATCGCAACGGTTCGCTTGAGCCTCGAGTCGAAGGCCTTGTAGGCCACCCCCATGCCTCCGGCACCGAGCTGATCCAGCAGCTCATAGTCACCGAGCGACGTTCCGATCGAGAGAGGCTCGCCACGCATCCTGTCGTATCTCCCCTGCGCGCACCTACGTCAACTGGAGAGTCACGGGCCGAGTGACGCCCTCACCGGCAGTGACGAAGAGGTGCAGCAGCAAACTATGCCGCAATCGATGCACCGACAAGCTGGCTCGCGTGCTCATGAGTCAGTCGAGAGCGAGCGCATCAGTAACGCAGAGCTAGCTTTTGCGAAGGCCGCATCGTTCTCGGATACGGGTGCATTCGCGTCTCCAGCCTTGCAGGCGCTCGTCTGATTTCCGATACTCATCGCGTTGTGGGAATCGCCCTGCGTCATGCAACCTGATACCTCTGGAGGATGACACCATGTCGACGACGGTTCGAGTCTGTCACGAGCGTGTGCTGCCCAGCGAAATGTTTCGACCGCAGTCCACCGTGAGACGAGGCGGTACAACGCGTGCCGTATTCGTCTGGCGCAAGATGTGGGTCACTGGTTCTCGGTTGCGTGTCCGCTTTCTGGACGGGACATCGGAACAGCAACGCATCGCGCGCGAGCAAGCGTCATGGTGGACCGAGCACGCGAATCTGTCATTCGCTTTCACCAACGACCTCGACGCGGAAATCCGCATCACCTTCGATCCCGATGACGGCGCCTGGTCGTACGTCGGCACGGATTGCTCGAGCATTGCTCGCCATTTGCCGACGATGAACCTTGGCTTTCTTGATGGCGGTACGCCCGCACACGAATTCGGTCACGCGATCGGTCTTGCGCATGAGCACCAGAATCCCTCGCCCGGCATCCAGTGGAATGAAGCAGTGGTGATTCGTGATCTCGCAAAGCCGCCGAACCAATGGACCGAGGAGGAAGCGCGGCACAACGTGCTCGACAGATACAGGAGTAATCAGATCCGCGGCACGAATTTTGACCCGCACTCCATCATGCTCTATTTCTTCCCCGACTCATGGGTGCAAGGGGGCAAGGGCACGAAGGAGAATCACGCGCTCTCCGACCTCGACAAGGCCTTCATCGGGAGCCGCGAGGCGTACCCGCATGCGGCAAAGCCGTACGTTGATCTCAAGGTCGGCGCGAGAACGTCGACTCGCGCTGATATCGGGAAGCCTGGGGAGGAAGATGTCTATCGGTTCCACGTGACAAGGGCCGGCAATCACGTAATTCGCACGGGAGGCAAGACGGACGTCGTGCTGAAGTTGTTCGGCCCGAACAGCAGTACGCGCCTTATTGCCGAGGACGATGACAGCGGAGTCGGTTTGAACGCGCGGATCAAGGCATTACTGGTGCCCGGTGAGTATATCGCGCAGGTGCGCCACGCCAAGAAGGGGGCGACGGGAACGTACACGATTCGCGTGACCAGAGATTGACCTGACCGCCTCGCCCCGCGGTAACGCATGGGCAGACAGCGGAGGTCAGCCTTCTGGCGCGAACACGGTCAGCGCATCCGGCAACACGCGAAACCGTGCTGGCGTCTCGCCGATCAGTTCACCGTCGGCATCGATGGCGCACGGCGTCGTGGTCACGATCTCGAACTCTCGCGCACGTGCGGAATGCACCGCGTCATGTTGCCCGTGCGTGCCGCGCTTGAGCGCGGGGCCGAGCGCGAGTAGTTGCCACCAGTGACGCACCTCGATGGCGTAGAGATTGAGTGTGTGATCATCAATTCTGGCGTCGTCGGCAACTTGAAGCGCCGTGCCGTAGTAACGTCCGTTTCCGACGACGACCTGAACAGTGCGCATGTCAAGCTTGCCGCCAGGCCAAACAATCTGCGCGTGCAAGGGTGTTGCTCTCCTCAAGACGCGCGCCGCGCTCACGATGTATGCGAGCCGTCCCCATCGCGCCTTGCGCTCGGATGACAACTCCTCGGTGATCGCAACACTCAGCCCAAAACTAGCGGTCGTTAGGAAGCATCGACCGTTCACCTCGCCGACATCGATCGTTCGGCGGAAATCACCCGCCGCGATGTCGAGAGCGGCGTCGATGTCCTCGGGACTGTTGAGTGTACGCGCGACGTTGTTTGCAGTGCCCAGTGGCACTATGCCGAGTGGAAGCCCGGTGTCGATCATCGCCTGCGTCACTGCGCTCAGCGTACCATCGCCTCCGCCAACAATCACCCGGTCGACAGTCGGCGCGTACTGCCGGATGAGATCGTCAAGGTTCGCCGGGTCATCGAGTGGTTCGTGAACGACGTCGAGTCCCCGCTCGCACAGCATGTCGATCAGGTCAACCTATTGTTCGTCGACCTTCCGGGCACCGGGACTGAAGACAAGGAGGGCCCGAAATCATGCGCTTGATCGACATCCGAATCTCGCACCGCCAGCACGGGTTCGGCCGATACATTGTGACGAAGCGGTGACTCGGAAGGCATTGTTTTCGTGGCCATTCTCCGTCGGCTGGCGCAGATTCCCACATAGCCTCCCCGTCTGCAACGAGCAAGCGAACTGCGTGAAATTCTGCCCACGCAATCTTGCTCGGCCACACTGCCGCTCAAGTTCAAGGTCTCGCTGTGTCCTCACGCTCCCGCCGTTCCCGCGAAGACGCTGCCCGCGATCCCACCGTCGTGTCCGACCGCCCGCCGCCAGCGACCGAGGCCAAGGCCCGTCGCGGCGTCGCGCACTTCCGGGCAGCGCTCGGCTACTCGCTCGCTGGATGGGGACACGCGCTCAAGCACGAGCCGGCCATCCGCCAGGAACTCGTGATAGTGAGCATGCTGTCGGTGGCCTCGCTATGGCTGCCCCTCGAGCGGCTCGAGCATCTCGTGCTCGGGCTCTCAATGCTTTTCGTGCTCGTAGTTGAACTGGTCAATTCGGCGCTCGAAGCTACGGTGGACCGAATATCGCATGTGCGGCACCCGTTAGCCGGACGGGCCAAGGACCTCGGCAGCGCGGCCGTGTTCACGAGCATCGGGATGAGTGCGCTGGTGTGGGGTGTGTTGGTGGGGCCGATGACGGTGAAGTGGGCTACCGCGGCGGTACGGTGAGGGCAGTACCGATGAATGCCACCATCACGTTGAGCCATGCAAAGGCCGAGCATCGCGCATCCGCCTCACTGCCGCTCCATAACCTTCGGCGCCGTACCCGGCGGCCGACGGTGCCGCGTCGCCTGCTCATACGCAAACGCATAACCGAGCAGCGCACGCTCGGCGAACGGTCGCCCAAGAAACTCCAAGCCAATCGGCAGTTCATCACTCGTGAATCCCGCCGGTACGGTGATTGCCGGGAACCCCAATGTCGGACTGAGTCCGCGATTGTCGCCGAGCCCGTAGTCATCACTGGGACGCGGATTGGTGAGCACGTCCGAGGCAATCGGCGTCGGGCCGGCGTCATAGGTGGCGTAGACGATTGCGTCGAGCTTGTGATCGGCCATGAGCTTCAGCACCGCGACACGCTGCGCTTCACGCTGAAGCATGAGCGTGGCGAAGTCATCATCGTCCGGCGTCTTGCCGACGTAGCTCATGAGACCGCGCGCGCGCCACGGATTCACTTCACCGGCCAGGAGAATCTCCTTGAGCGTCTTCACCGGCGCGTTCGGATGCTGCGCGAGATACTCGTCAGTGGCGCGCTCGGTCTCGAAGTCGTTGCTGATGCGACGTCCGGGTGCGGTGGGGATCACGATGGAGTCCACAATCTCTGCGCCCTGCGTGCGCAGATCCGCAATGGCGCGATCGATCACCGGCACTGACTTCGCGAACTCGCGAGCACGATACTGCCGCGCCGAATCGAGTCGTGCCGCGGAGTCGGCCGAGATCGTGGCGGGGCGGATGCCCGACTGCGTGGTCGTGTCGCGCCGTGAGCGCAACACACCAATTCGCACGCCGCGCAATGCGCTTGTCGTGAGCGAATCCTCGTACGATGGGGGAATTCGTCCTACACTCACGGCGGTGATGGGATCGTTCGGGTCGTAGCCGGCGAGCACGTCGAGCAATCGCGCAGCATCGGTGACGGTGCGTGTGATGGGGCCGAGTACGTCCTGCGTGGGGTTGGCCGGCATCATACCGAACCGGCTCACAAGTTGAAGCGTGGGACGCAGTCCGACGAGGTTGCTCACGGCAGCGGGACCGCGAATGGAGCCACCGGTGTCTTCGCCGATGCTCACCAAGCCCATATTTGCCGCCACCGCAGTCGCCGATCCCCCTGATGAACCGCTGGGATTGCGCGTGGGGTCGTACGCGTTACGCACGATGCCGAACGCCGAACCGACGTACCGCGAGGCGAACTCGCCCATCGTGGTCTTGGCAAGGATGATCGCGCCAGCGGCGGTGAGCTTTTTGACGATCGTGGCGTCGCGCTGTGGAATGAAATCCTTGAAGAGAATCGATCCGTAGGTGGTGGGCATATCACTCGTCTCCACCTGATCCTTGAGCAGCACGGGCACGCAGTGCAGTGGGCCGCGTGCACCACCGTTCCTTTGCACCACGTCAAGCGAATCGGCGATGCTCAGCGCGCGTGCGTTCACATGTTGTATGGCGTTGAACGTGGGCCCTGTCTTGTCATACGCCTCGATGCGATCGAGGTATTGCTGCACAAGCTGGCGGCAGGTGAGCCGATTGCTGGCCAGCGCGTCATGCACGCTCGCTACCGTGGCTTCCATGATCTCGAACTCCTGGGCACGGAGCGAGACAGGACCGGGCAGTGCGCTGCCGAGCGCACACACGATGATGGCGGCGATGGGGCGGATCGAAGGGAAGTTCATTCGCCGAAGGTATGTCGTATGGCGATGCTGCGCCAACCGCGAGCGCCGCGAAGAGCTATCCGATCGGCGTGAGCTTCGGCGTCATGTTCCAGGATGCCAGCACTGCCGTCGGCACATGCGCCACCGTCGCACGCGCGTGCGCCCACGGCAACAGCTCGCGCGCCGAATCCGTACACAGCCGGTGTGGCTTGGGCGTGATGCCAACCCG
>JBGTFN010000499.1:0-4795 GCA_041747275.1 Gemmatimonadaceae bacterium
GCCATACAGGTTGAGTGGCGTCAGCTGCTCCGGCGGCGTGCGATCTGAAAAGCCCTGTGCGCCATCACCATACGTGGCGGCGCTCGAGGCATAGTAGAATGGAACTCCGTGTTCGGCACACCATCGCCAGAGCTGCTGCGACGCGCCAACGTTCACATGCAGCAGGTGATCCCAATCGCGCGTGGTTGTATCCGAGTTCGCACCCATGTGCCACACGGCGCGCACGGTCGCCCGCAGTTCGGGCGTCAGAGCCGCCGTCGGGGCTCCGGCAGAAAATACGCTCGCTGCATCGAGCATCGCGTGTTCCTCCAGTCCCGCCACGTTCACCGCTCGTGCAGTGTCGAGCGGGAGAAAATCAACCAGCGTGAGCGGTGCGCCTTCGGCGTGAAGCGCATGGGCGAGGTGCGATCCTATGAAGCCAGCAGCGCCTGTTATGAGATGCATTTGATCAGTTTTGGAGGGGCAAACGACGCGAACACGCCGCAATTTAAGGTGCAAACGCCAAACGGCCCCTGCCAGTGAGGCAGGGGCCGTTTCCTTTATAAAGCGGAAACTTTCGCGTTCAGCTCTGGCTGCGGCGACGGTAGCGCGCCGCGCCCATCGCGCCAAACCCGAACAGAAGCAGCGCCGCCGATGCAGGCTCGGGCACGATCACGCCCTGGATCGAGCTCACGCGCAGGATCAGATCGTTGAAGTCGCTGTCGCCAAACTGCGAATCCTCGAAGCCGACATACCACGTACCACTGCCTTGCGGGTTCGCTCCGGCACTGTTCGATGAGAAGATTGCGAATCGATTGAACTCACCGACTGCAGCCGCATTGGAGAAACGGGAGTCGCCGGTGCTGCCATTGCCGAAGCTGTTGGCACCGAAAAACCAGTCGCCGGCGGAGGCATCGAGAATCGTGGTGTAGATCGGATCGCCGCCCGCAGTCTGCCGCTCGTAGATTGTTTCCGTTCCGCCACCCTCGATGTAGGCCACCAGTGACTGCCCATTGTCGGCGCTGTATCCAGCAATGTTGGCGAAGAAGTCGATTTGATACACGCCTGCCGCGAAGCTGAAGGAGCGTTCGTCCCCAAGGCTGGCTGCACCAAGGAACGAGCCGCCACTTCCCAGAGCACCAATACCGTCGCCAGCGGTCGCAATCGGCATCATATTCGCGCAGGTGCCGAAGCTGCCGCTGAGATAATGACCGATGTTGCACTGCGCGCCGTCGTCGGAGCGGCGATCCCAAAAGGCGTCAAGCGGATTGTTGTCAATCGACGCTGAGGAAACGTTTGTCCACGTTCCAGTGCTGATGACCTGAGCCGAAATCGCGGCAGGACTTGCCAAAGCCACAAAAACGACAGCCATTAGCTTCTGATTAATCATTCCAGCAACTCCGAGAATCGATGAGAGAGCATGTCTTTCCGATTAGATATCTCGCGAGAATCATGCCATCATGATGACGGGCATTTTGACCTGATTTGGACTGTCACCGCGCGAATGGCAACAGCTTTTGTGTGATTTCACTCTTGCACTTTGCGAATCTGCCCCTTCTGGGCGATGCGCCCGTGCAAGTGACTGCCTCATCCGTGCCACGCATTTCGCCACTCTTCTTTGGTAGATCCGTTGACTCTTGTCGCTCATGAACGCTCCAGGGCCGCGCTGCTGGACCGCCTGCTCGACCCCACCGAAGTGGTTCTTTTCGACGGCGCGATGGGCACGATGCTGTATGCGCGGGGCGTCTTCATCAATCAGTGCTACGACGAGCTGGTGCTGCGCGCGCCCGATCTGGTACGCGAGGTGCACGCCGCTTATGTAAAGGCTGGCGCCGAAGTCATCGAGACGAACAGCTACGGCGCGAACCGGGCCAAGCTCACCCAGTACGGGCTCGAGTCGCAGGTAGAGGAGATCAACCGGCGGGCTGCCGAGATTGCGCGTAGTGCGGCAGGGGAAGACCGCTTGGTGGCGGGAGCGATGGGACCACTGGGCGTGCGCCTGGAACCGTATGGTCCCACCAGCCGGGCAGAGGCGCGAAGCTGGTTCGCCGAGCAGGCCGCCGCGTTGGTAGCGGGAGGCGTGGATTGCCTGGTGCTGGAGACGTTTTCCGACCTCGAGGAAATCGAGCAGGCGATTCTGGGCGCCCGTGATGCCGCGCCGGACGTTCCCGTGATCGCACAGATGACCGTTGGACCCGACCTGCGCACCGCGTATGGCGCCACGCCCGAGGATATCGTGCGTGCACTGGAGCGGTGGGGAGCCGACGTGGTCGGGCTCAACTGCGCCGTCGGACCGCAGACCATTCTCGAAGCCATTGAACGCATGTCGGCGGTGGCCACGGTGAAGCTGTCCGCGCAGCCCAACGCCGGCCTGCCGCGCGATGTTGGTGGACGCAACATGTACATGGCCAGCCCGGAATACATGGCGACGTACGCCCGTCATCTGATTCAGGCTGGCGCGAAGGTCGTAGGTGGCTGCTGCGGCACAACGCCGGAGCACGTGCACGCGATCGTGGAGGGTGTGCGTCCACTGGCGCCTCGGCATCGGCACGCTGTTGCGCACGTGGTCCGCAACGAAGATGATGCGTCGCAGGCGGGAGTCGAACCGGTACCGCTGGCGGAGCGCTCACGCTGGGGGGCCAAGCTTGCAGCGGGCGCGTTCGTGAAGTCGGTGGAGATCGTGCCGCCGCGTGGTGTGGACACGTCCCGACTCGAACGCGACGCGGCCACACTGCACGCGGCAGGCGTCGACGCGATCAATGTGCCCGACGGTCCGCGTGCGCAAAGCCGCATGGGTGCGATTGCCACGTCATTGCTCATCGAGCAGCGCGTGGGCATCGAAAGCGTCACGCACTACTGTTGCCGCGACCGCAACCTGCTCGGCATGCTCAGCGACCTGCTGGGCGCCAGTGCGCTCGGCTTGCGCAACATGCTGCTCATCACCGGCGACCCGCCCAAGATGGGACCGTATCCCGACGCTACTGCGGTATTCGACATCGACGCGATCGGGCTCACGAACCTGGTGAGCAACCTCAATCGCGGACTCGATCCGGGTGGCAACTCCATTGGTGCGCCGACGCAGTTCGTAGTGGGTGTGGGCGTGAATCCGGCTGCGATTGACGCAGCTCACGAGCTGCAGCGCTTCGAGTACAAAGTGGAGGCGGGCGCCGAGTACGCGATCACACAACCCGTGTTCGATGTGGAACAGCTCGAGCGATTTCTCGGCACCATCGAGCACACACGCATTCCGATCGTGGCCGGTATCTGGCCGCTCGTCTCTGCGCGCAATGCGGAGTTTCTCGCGAACGAGGTGCCGGGTGTCACGGTGCCTCGTGCCGTGCTCGATCGCATGCACAAGGCGAATGCGGTGAGCAAGGATCATGCGCTGGCGGAAGGCATCGCGATTGCGCAGGAAATGCTGGAGCGCGTGCGCGGCATGGTGCAGGGCGTGCAGGTATCGGCGCCGTTTGGGCGGGTGGAGCTTGCACTCGAGGTGTTCGGGGACTGAGGCGTTGCCGTACTTCGCGAGATAGTATGTCCCGGCGCCCGTGAACGGACCCGCGCTACTGCACGCGCACGATGGCCATGCGAACGTTGCTCGACACCGCCCCACCAGTTGCGCCGCGCAGTTCGAACAGCTGCGACGCACCCGCCTGCACCTGCGTCTCGAGATAGCTCGCCGAGAATGCTCGCAGCTGCGGCACCGACACGCGTTGATCACCCGAAACGTTGCGCACTGAGAGCGGGGCGGCGCGGTAGCGTGTGCCGAAGGTGTTCGCGAGTCCGGTCATGAGCTGCGGCAAGTGCCAGCTCGGCAGCGACAGCGTGCTGCGCAGAGGCACGAAATCCTCCAGGTCGTCGACCAGATGCGCCAGCGACCATTCCGCGAGCAGTTCCGCTCCTGAGCGTCCCGTTCGCGACTCGAGCAGTGATATCCCGGTCGCACCACCACCCCGCACCAGATCGCGCAGGAAGGCGTCTTCGTCCACGGCGTAGTGGTCTATCACCCAGCGCACGAGCGACCAGCCACTCGCGTAGTACGTGTAGTCGCTGTCGGACGCGCGGCCGAGCGGTGTCAGCGTGTCGGCACCGGCGAGATAGTCGTGCAACACCGAAATGTGCTTCCACATCATGAGCGGACGACCATCGCACTCGTACACTTCACACGCGACGCTTGCGCTCCATCCCGTGTTGGAGCGCCAAGCCGTGCCGCCCTGCCCGAAGGAGCGCGAGTAGAGTTCCTCGGCGATGCGCGCCGTTGCCTCTTCCATCCACGGCTCCTCGAGTGCGACGCCGCGCGCCATGCGCTCGGCAAAGGCAACCAGGTGTTTTGCTTCGTGCATCAACGTGGAGCGCATGCCGCGACGCCACGCGGCCAGCGACTCACCGGCCATCGGCGTGCGCACGTAAAAGAGCTCGTCCTCGTTGCTCTGTGACACCACCGAGCGCGGATAGAGGTTGCACGTGGTGACGTATCCCGACGTGCCCGGCGCCATCTCGTTGACATAGCGGGAGACGAGCATCGTGAGTCGTCCATCGCCCTGCATGGTGGCGTCGAGCGCGAGCGGGTTGCCGATGTGCGAGAGCAGCAGCGGATACATGACCGTGTCGAACTCCGCGCCCAACGCCCGCAGTTCAACGTCCATGTTGCCCGCGCGCGCGGAGCTCACGTCTTCGAGCACGATCAGGTGCGCGCCGCTGTACACCACGCGCGCCTGAACTGCGGAGGCGATGTTGCAGTCGTTGTACATCGCGGTGCGCGCAACGATCTGGCCGACGGCGAGGGCGGAGCGCGAAGCGGCAGTGCGTCCGCCGG
>JBGTFN010000500.1:0-3878 GCA_041747275.1 Gemmatimonadaceae bacterium
GCCCGGATGGCGAAACCGGTAGACGCGGGGGCCTTAAAAGCCCCTGTCCGCAAGGACATGTGGGTTCGAGTCCCGCTCCGGGCACTCTTCTTACCAGCAGGAGATCAGCGTGCGCACGGTTCGCGATTCCGCCGGCATCAACTGGATTTGTCTCGAGTTGCCGGAGGTGCCCGTCGACCAACAGGCTGCGGCGGCTGGCATGCAACCTCCCCCGGTTGCCATTGAGTGCAACTCCGGCGCCCATCGCGCCATTGTGCTTGTGACGGAGGGCTGGGATGAGGCGCTCTCCGACGAAGCACTCGTCGAATCCATACAGAGTGCCTTGCGCTGATCACGCCGTCGCCGCACTATGGCGCTGCGTTACAAAAACATGACGTAAACGTCGCTTTTTGCGGGCGCGATGGCCGAGTCGACGAGTCTCGGTGCGCGTGCGTTTCCGGCGCGACGATGCAGTGCTGTAGAGCGGTAGCCGCAGCGAGGGCGCTGGGCTGCACGACGTTTCACCGTCGTCGAAGGGGGAGTGGGTGGCACGTGCGGATGCAGTGATGGAGCCGGAGGCGGTCACTCCGCCGGCGGCGCGCAGGAACACGTTGGTCACGCGCATGGATTGGGAGGCCGAACGCGGGGCCTGCGAGCGTGATCCGGGCGCCTATCACGGCGACATCGCCGCCCGCACCATCCACTGGTTCGACTCCGAGACGGGCCCCGAGGGTGCCTGGCTGACACTCGACAGCGACAAGTCCGAGTGGTCAGGCTGGGACGCGAGGACCCTCGAATCCGTCACGAGTAAACGAAGCGCCGACTGGCGTCCATGGACCCGAGCGCTCGACGATGACGACGCGCCTTGGTATCGCTGGTTCGCGGGAGCGCGCACCAACGCGGCATTCAACGAGGTCGACCGTCATGTGCTCGCCGGCTTCGGCAGTGAGCCGGCGTTTCTCGTGGAGGGCGATCGCTGGGATCAGTCGCGAGACGATGGGCGCGGCGCACCGGTTGTCTCGTATCCGCTTACTCGAAAGGCGCTGTTGCTCGACGTCGCGTCCGCCGCGCTCGCTCTGCAGGCACTCGGCCTGCGCACGGGTGATCGCATCGCGCTCAACCTGCCGAACATTCCGGCGCAGATTGCGTGGACGGAAGCTGCCAAGCGGCTCGGAATCATCTACACGCCCGTGTTCGGCGGTTTCTCGGACAAGACGCTGGCGGATCGTATTCACGATGCGGGTGCACGAGTCGTGGTCACCGCTGACGGTGGATGGCGAAATGCGCAGATCATCCCGTTCAAGGCCGCATACACGGATCCCGCACTCGACCTGTACATCGCCGCGGATCGTGCGGTGCAGGTCGTGCGCGAAGCGCTGTCGGCGCTCTCACTTGATGATACGCATGTCGATCAGATCACGGCGTCCGCCGCGGATGCCGTGCGCGGCGAGATCACCGTCGAGCGACGTGATGCCATGCGCGGTGTTGGAAAGGCACTCGTTTCGCTAACAGAGTCTGGCGCACTCGATGCGGCCGACGCGAGCCGGGTGCGCACCGCCGTCGCTCGTGCGCTCGTGGATGCGCGCGCAACGGTCGAACGCGTTGTGGTCGTGCGATACACGGCGCAAGCTGACGTGCCCTGGCGCGAGGGGCGCGATGTATGGGAAGACGACTTGATCGCGCCCGCACGACGACAACTGCTCCAGGCAGCTCAGCAGCTGGGATACGACGTGCAGAACGATGCGGCGCTGCGTTCGCTCCCCGATCGCGATGTCGTGCGCGTGGTGTGGTCGCTTGTGCCGCCCCGCGCCGTGGATGCGGAGTTTCCGCTCTTCTTCATATACACCTCGGGATCTACAGGAAAGCCGAAGGGCGTTGTGCACGTGCACGGCGGCTGGACGGCCGGAATCGCGCACACAATGCGCATCAGTTTCGACGCGGCGCCGGGTGATGTGATGTACGTGGTAGCCGACCCGGGTTGGATCACCGGACAGAGCTACATGATCTCGGCCGCGCTGACCACACGCGTGACAAGTGTACTCGCCGAAAGCGCGCCGGTTTTTCCATCGGCTGGACGGTTCGCCTCGATCATCGAACGCTACGGCGTGAGCATCTTCAAGGCGGGTGTCACGTTCCTCAAGTACGTGATGCAGGACGCGCAGCACGCCGAAGATGTGAAGCAGTACGATGTGTCCTCTCTCCGAGTCGCCACCTTCTGCGCGGAGCCCACGTCGCCCGCCGTGCAGCAGTTCGGAATGTCGTTGCTCACACCGTGGTACATCAACTCGTACTGGGCGACCGAGCACGGCGGCATTGTGTGGACGCACTTCTTCGGCAACGGTGACTTCCCGCTGCGCGCAGACGCACACACATATCCGCTGCCCTGGGTGATGGGCGACGTGTGGGTGGCCGACAGTGAGCCTGACGCGAACGGGCGTGTAAAGTCGCGCGTAGCCGATGCAGGCGAACGCGGCGAGATCGTGATCACCGCGCCGTATCCCTATCTCGCACGCACCATCTGGGGCGACACGGAACATTTCGAAGTGCAGGGGCATGCGGTCTCGCCTTCGTGGCGCGGCGACTTCGAACGCTATCGCGCGACGTACTGGAGCCGTTGGCAGAACGAATGGGCGTACACGCAGGGTGACTTTGCGGTACGCTACGACGATGGTGGTTTCTCGCTGCATGGACGCAGCGACGACGTCATCAATGTCTCCGGCCATCGCATGGGCACGGAAGAAATCGAAGGCGCGATCCTGCGTGACAAGCAGCTCAACGCCGAGTCGCCGATCGGCAACGTGATTGTTGTCGGTGCGCCGCATCGGGAGAAGGGACTGACGCCGCTCGCGTTCGTGACGATCGCTGCCGGCCGGCGCCTCACCGCAGACGATCGGCGCCGACTTGTCGAACTTGTGCGCACGGAGAAGGGCGCCGTTGCGGTGCCGGAAGATTTCCTCGAAGTGCCGGCGTTTCCCGAGACGCGAAGCGGCAAGTACGTGCGCCGACTCGTGCGCGCGCTCGTGGAATCGCAACCGATCGGTGATGTGAGCACGCTGCGCAATCCGGAAGTCGTACCGGCGCTCGAACGTGTCATCAACGAGTGGAAGGCTCGGCAGCGTGTGCGCGAATCACAGCAGATTCTCGACGTCGGTCGCTATTTCCGAGTGCAGTATCACAACATCGGACAGGAAAGCGGTGTCGAGTTGCGACTGGCGCTGGTCACCGTGACCAACCCGCCGGTGAACGCGCTCAACGAACGCGCGCTCGATGAACTGGTCACGGTGGTGGAGCATCTCGGTCGTCGGCAGGATGTGGCGGCTGTGATATTCACCGGCGACGGGACCACCTCGTTCGTTGCGGGCGCCGATATACGTCAGTTGCTCGAGGATGTGCACACCGTCGAGGAAGCGGTCACGCTGCCCAACGTGGCGCATCTCGCGTTCCGCACGATCGAGCGCATGAACAAGCCGTGCATTGCCGCGATCAATGGCGTCGCGCTGGGCGGTGGCATGGAGTTCGCGCTTGCGTGCCACATGCGCCTCGCAGAACGCTCAGCGCAGTTCGGACAGCCGGAGATTCGGCTCAACCTGTTGCCGGGATACGGAGGCACGCAGCGCCTCACGCGGTTGCTCGCAGATCGGGATGGTACCGAAGGATTGGTGCACGCAATCGAAATGCTCCTGGGTGGTCGCACCATCGATGCGCCGCAGGCGGAGTCGATCGGGCTGGTCGACGACGTGGTGAGTGATGCGAACGATGTGATCGCGCATGCGTCGGCGCTCGTGCGCGACTATGCGAAAAATCCGGAGCAGAGCAGGCTCGGCAAGCAGTTCCGGCATGTGCGTGAGCGACGCGCTGCATGGGAGCAACCGTCAGCGCTCGATCTCGATGCCGCGCTC
>JBGTFN010000501.1:0-2914 GCA_041747275.1 Gemmatimonadaceae bacterium
CATGTATCTCTGTCGGGAGATGCTGGCACTGCAGCTCGTGGAGATCGGCAATGCGTTTGGTGGACGCGATCACTCTACCGTCATTCATTCACTGGATCGCGTCGCCGAGGACATGGCAGCCATGCCCGAGTTTTCGGAGCGCGTGACCCGGCTTCGCAGCATGTTGGAAACTCTGCGGACAACCGGTGTGCTGTCGTCATGAATCCACACTGCTCCACGTTTTTCGGTACAGGCATGTGGGCGGGCGGGGACGCAGCGACCTTCTCCCCATCGAACGCACATGAGCTGTGGTAGCGCATAACGTTCATCTATCGTAGCTTATGGGCGTTCTCGACAACTCCACACCCTCTACTGCTACTACTCTTTTGTTCTTTAATTAAAGAACAACAGCAGGCTGACCATTCTTTCAACGTCGGGCATGCGCTTCACGATCTCGCGCGAAAAGCTGCTGGAGGGTTTGCAGGCAGTCACTGCAGCCGTTCCTGCCAAGACCACACTGCCGGTGCTCGCCAACTTGTTGGTGGAGACGACCGATCGTGGTATTCGTCTCTCCGCCACTGATCTCGACATTGCGGTCAGCACCGAAGTATCGGCTGACGTCGAAGCCACCGGTTCGATTACGATTCCTGCACGCAAACTGTCGGAGATCGCGCGTGAGTTGCCACCAGCACCGGTCAAGATTGCTACGTCCGGTGAACAGCGTGTCACGTTGGAGTGCGGACGTTCACGCTTCAAGTTGCTTGGTCTTCCGCGTGACGAGTTCCCCACGTTTCCGCAGGTGCGCTTCAACGAATCGTGGAGAGTGAAGTCGGGTGAGTTGCAGCAGCTTATCGGGCACACGGCGTTTGCGGTGAGCACCGAAGAGTCACGACCGATTTTGAATGGTGTGTTGTGGGAGTTGCGCGAAGAACGCATGCGCATGGTGGCCACCAACGGTCATCGCCTGGCGCGCATGGATCTGCCCATTCCCGGTACTTCTGCGCCATCGAGTGATCTCATCGTGCCGCCCAAGGCACTCGAGCAAGTGCGTCGATTGTTTCCCGCCGAAGAAGAACTCGAGATTGCGCGCGGTGACAATCACCTTGGTTTCCGTTCGCCATTCACCGCCGTGTTCACGCGCCTCATCGAAGGCCCGTATCCGAACTACGAGCAGGTAATCCCCAAGGACAACGACAAGCACTGCATTCTCGACAAGGCAGCGTTGGCCGGCGCACTCAAGCGCATGAGCGTGATTGCCTCAGACCAGACGCATCGCATCAAGCTCTCGTTCAACGCCGGCATGCTCAAGTTCGCCGTGACCACGCCGGACCTCGGCGAAGCCGCGGACGAGTTGAGCATCAACTACGACGGCGATCCGCTCGAGATCGGATTCAACGCCGCGTACCTGCTCGAGATCCTGCGCTTCATGCCCACCGACGAAATCAAGCTCACGTTCAAGGCACCCGAGCGTGCCGCGACGATCGAGCCGCACGGGTGGGACAGCAACGCGGATTATCTTTGCCTGGTGATGCCGCTGCGGTTGATGGACTGACTTAAGCAGCATCGCGCGTGCCACTATCGCGATGCACTTCGGTGAATGCGAGATTCAGTACAACGAAGTCATACTGCGACAGCCACGTGTGATATTCGGCGACGCTGAGCACGATTGGGTTCTCCACCGTGCCAAACTCGACGTCGAGTTCTCCGGTATCGAGATAGGCAAGCGGACTGCCGCCCGAACCGTCCGTCTTTGCAGTACCGCTCCGTCGTCGAGCAGGGCGACTGTTGCGTCGGCCAGTTTGCGGTCGGGTTGGCGCATCGGCATGCGGATAATCCAGAGCGGATTTATGGTTGCTTAGAGAGCAAAGTGAAGCTGAAATAGCTTGTATGGGCAGATATTTGTGGCTATTATAGCTAGATGAAATCCGTTCCCGTCTCAGTAGCCAAAAACAACTTGAGCGCGCTGTTACGCGAAGTGCGAGGCGGTTCCACGGTCGTCATCACGGACCGCGGTGTGCCGGTCGCGCAGCTTACGCCACCCGCTCCCACCGCCGGCATCACGCCAGCGGCCATCGAGCTGGCGCAACGTGGCCGGCTGGTGCTCCCACAGCGTGCGCCGGAAGGTGCCTGGCTGACTCTGCCAGCCGCGATTCCCACCGTGGGTGCCTCCGCCGTGGCCGCACTGCTCGCTGAACGCAGCGAGTCGTTGTAGTGCGCTACTGGGACAGCTCCGCGCTACTTCCGTTGCTGGTGCAGGAGGCGACGAGCGCGCAGGTGCTGGAGCGCGCGAAATCAGACCCGGCCATCGTCACCTGGTGGGGTACCCGCATCGAGTGCGTGTCGGCAATCGCCCGGCTCGAGCGTGACGATCAGCTCTCCAGTCAGGGCGTTCGCGCTGCGCTGGCGCGACTCGATGCGATGAGCCGTGAGTGGTCGGAGGTCCCGGCGCTCGAGGAGGTACGCAGCCACGCAACCCGATTGCTGCGCACCCATCGCCTGCGTGCCGCCGACGCGCTGCAGCTGGCAGCTGCGATCATTGCCGCAGACGGGAGCACCAGTTCGCTCGCGTTCATGACGCTGGATGGGCGGCTCGCCGAGGCCGCTGATCGTGAAGGATTCGAGTTGCCGCTGCCTGTGCTCAGCTGAAATCAACATCAGCGTGAGTTCCTGCGGCGCGGCGTCAGGACGATGGATCGGCTCATCAGCGTACCTCGCGACGCAGCGCGGAACCGTGATGCGACTGGCGTCGAACTACGAGCAGGTGGGACAGCAACGCGGACTATCCGGTCCTCCACCGCTTGATCTCCGGCGCGCCGAAGCCCGCGGTTGCAATCATGAGCACGCACATTGTGGCGGCTTTGGCTCGATGATTCATGGGCAGTTCGCGCTGACCGTTGGAAAAGTTGGAGGACAGCGCCTTGTCGTTGAAGCGCGG
>JBGTFN010000502.1:0-3624 GCA_041747275.1 Gemmatimonadaceae bacterium
TACGCTGCTTGAAGCGGTACGTCGCGCGTGAGGTATTTGCGGCGCTCCTGCAGGATCACGCCGAGGCCGTGGAGTCAAGGGAGGCCGCGTAGCGCTCAAAAACGAAGTCTTGACATATAGGGGCGTCAACGCCATGGCCGAGAGCTTCTTCTCAACGCTGGAGTGCGAGTGTCTGGCCAAGCATCGCTTCGCGTCGCACACCGACGCACGCATGGTGCTCTTTCGCTACATCGAAGGCTGGTACAATCCGCAAGGTCGACACTCGGCGCTTGGCCAACGCTCGCGTCTAGCCTTCGAGCAGCTCCACGCCGTACAATCGGCAGCAGCTTCAAAACCCAACCCCACTGGCTCTACGGAATCGGGTAAACTTCAAACTATGCACAGCGCCTCGCTTGGATACGCGGTTAACTGTATGTGTAGAACCGACAGTTTTCTGTAGAGAATGGGCATTTACAAAAACAAGTGCGGTGTGCTGTTTTTCTCACCCCCGGCAGGAGAGACCCGTGTTGCCGCGACTTTCGGGATGGCGATTGGCCAGTATCTCTGATTCCCGGCTACTTGTTATTTAGCCGGATCGGAGATGAAACGAAGTATCGCAGCGAGCGCAGGGTCACCGGCGCGTGAGACACCTTCGATGCTGGACACATGATCACCGGGAACAACGATGAGATTCGCCGCAACGTTGTGTTCGAGGAGAAGTTTCACGAAACGAGCGCCTTGTTCCATCACCGGAGGGCTGAAGCGTTCTGCGTTTGCCAGCACTACGAGAGTCCGCGGAACGTGCGGTCCGACGAAGCTCGCCGGATTGGCGGCGAGATAGTTTTCGGGAGTTCCGTAAGTAGCGACATCCTGGGGCTCACGCATGAATGGCTGCCGGATACGTTCGGCAGTCAGACGGCGGAGTGTTGCGTCATCGCGGTCGAGTAGGCAACCCATGAGGATGAGTCCCGCAATGTCGGAAGTTTTGAGGCCGACAGTCGCAAGGTAAGACTGGTTGATCCCTGCGATCGCTGCGAGGTGACACCCGGAGCTGTGGCCGAAGAGGAAGATCCTGGACCGGTCGCCTCCCCGACCACTAATGAGCTGTCGGAGATTGAGTGTCGCGAGCGCGACATCGTTGGGCATCGCTGGCCATTGGCTAGTTGGAGCAAGGCGATAATCCATGGATGCGCAGGCGATTCCCGCGTTTACAAACTCTCTGCAAATATCACGATACATTGGGGAGCTGCGACGCTCACCGGATTCCTGAAGGCTGCCGCCGTGGATGAACAGAACCGTTGCCGAGGGCTTTGATGCAGGCCAAAGCACATCCATCGTCTGCGCCGACGCGCCGTTGGGTGCGTACGCCACAGTCTGCGCGGCGGATTGGCTCTCGGCCTTCGCCGGTGCTGCGACCACCGCGCAGAGACCAACGCAAAAAAGGATAGTCCTCATCGCTCGCTCCAGCGGGTCTCAAATCGTTTTTCACTACCTCATTCTTAGTACGCGTCGGTCACCCTTCCGGTTTCGTCAAGAAACACGAGTTCAGACCGGAGATAGTAGCGCGTTGGCTACCTCACTGACGACCCGCGCGCACTCTTTCTCCGCTAAGGCAAACTCATGGGGATATCGCTCGAACAGCGCTCGACGACTGATTTCGGCTCGCATGAGGTGCCAGTAGTCCGCAGGCGGCCCCTCTGGGAACTGACGGAAAAAGCCGCGAAGGAGCAGGGTCTCGTGCGCGCCGCGTCCTTCTCAATCGACAGCGGCACTCGTCGCGGCCCACAGGCATCTGTCCGCCGTCCATCTCAGAAATACCGGCGCGCCGTTGTACGCGCCTGAGCGCGAGGACGAGGATCTTCGCGCGCTGCTCAACGGACGCTTCGACTACGACGCGCTGCCGATTCGCTGATTAAAGGCGCAGCATGATGCGGGGCCGCGATCCGCGCGGCTCCGCAGCGCATTGTCCAGTGCGCTCAACGCGCTGCGCAGCATTCATATCATTTAAGTCTTCGCGGTGTTCTTCTCGCGGCCCGGACGAACCGCGGCGGAACGGGCGGAGAAAGTGCACGCGCGATCCGGTGAAATGATGCGCGTGCTGCGCACATGGCACGACGGTTCGGCAGGACGCGTGGCCGGACCGTCCGTACGCGCGTCCTCTCGCATCGCATGACTCACAGCATCTTGCCGGTCCCCCCGCAGCGTGGGCAGCGCGGATGGTGTGCAGATGGGCAACGCGGCAGGAGTCGAACCGAGATCGTGACGTCATGGGGTCTCGGCGTTGTGGCGCGCGCAATACCGCCCGCACGCTGCCGTCGTCGGAGTGATCAGTCCGCACGGTGAGCCGACGCCAAACTCACTTTGCCCTATACTCTAGACGCTCGCGAATGCGAGACCTGCACGACTCCCCGAATCCAGAGGGTCAGATGCAAATCGAACTTGCTCTTTCCACGCACGAGATCGACGACACGCCTGATTGCACGCACCCCGACCTCCCGGCCGCTCGCACCTTTGCCTTGGGATCGGCACTGGCCGAGATGCGCACGGCGACCACACCCGATGCGCATGCGGCGGCTGTGGACGCTGCTTTGCATGCGGCATCGCCGTGCCTTCGCCGTGTAGCAACGCACTTCGCGGCAAGCTGGCCGACCGACATCGACGTGGATGATCTTCTGCAGGAAGCATTGATCGAAGTAGCGGCGTCACTGCACCTCGCACCGCGAGGCCAGACGCACGTCCTTGCCGCGTGGTTGTCATCGCTGGCGTTCGATACGCTGCACGGCCTCTGGGATGCCGCGCGAAAGGACGCTCGGCGTGTACGCGCGACCACCCGTTCGTGGAGCGCAGCCCGTGCCAACGTTGACTCGGACGAAGCTGTTCTCCTTGCCATGAGCGTCGGGGCGCGTGCGCCGCAGCCGTCGCGCCATCAGCCTGCGATGACGATGCTCTTTCACGTCCTTGAGGCGCTGCCACCGTCGCACGCCCAGATCATCGCACTCCGGCGGTCGGGTCACTCGTGGCGTGCTATCGGCGCCGAGCTCGGCGTGTCCACACGCACGGCGCAGCGACGCGGTGTACGCGCGTTGGCCGCCGCACGCGCCCTCGCCTCACGCTTTGCTTCGGAAGCGATGATTTCCGCTGAGGATTCGGAGCTGGTTGACGCGTCGCAGGGAGGCGCTCCTTCCGTACCACAGGACGCTGCCAACACGAAGTCAGACCGTCGCGCCGCTTAGTCCGGCGTCTCTCGCGCGCCGTGATCAGCGCGCCTCCCGACACCTCGTTGTCGGCCCCTTCTGCTCGGCTAGGTCTGGGCCGCGCTCCACCAGGACCGCGGAAAACCTGAGCAGGGAGAACACTATGACGACGTTGAAGACATCGACGGACGGCACTACGCCGAACGCAACCCAGCAGGAAGCGATAAATCCGCTCAATTCGGCCGCACTGTCCACGCCTCCCGCGGACGCTCTGTGGAGCAGGATTCCGCTGCCGGCACCGACTGCGGACACCGTGGTCACGGGCCTGGCCTGCGTTCGCGGGATCGAGTCGCGACAGGATCGCAACGGCGGTATCTACCTGTTGGTGGATATCGGCCACCGCGATGCGCGCGCGCGTCTCAAAATCTGGGCGTCCGATACGCCGCGGTGG
>JBGTFN010000503.1:0-4520 GCA_041747275.1 Gemmatimonadaceae bacterium
GATGCTGCCTAGCAGGCGCTCCGGCGTGCCTGCCTGGGCCAGACGTTCGAGCGCGCCTTCGATTTCGGTGCGCGTCCCGCCCATCCGGTTCACGGCGGGCAGCATCTTGCGCAGCGCGGCCGTCGCATCAGCGCCCCTGACGAGGATGGGCTTGTCTCCCATTCCGCCCTTCGACACCCCGAGCTGCAGCACAAGGCCCCCGTCCGTGTCCTGCCCGAGGTACGACCACCGAAGCTGCATCGCATTGATGGAGAACACCCCACGCTCCGCCGTGCGAATGCGGGTCAACGTCTTGCCAGGATTCCCTTGGCGCGCGTAGCTGTTGATGGACATCGCGAGCTGCGCGGCGATGAGTACGCCCGCGCCACCTGCAACCAGGCCCCCGGCTACCGCGACCGCCCCCGCGCCAACGACTGTGCCTGCTAGGAGCAAGTTACGCTTCCTCCGCCGGTGGAAGCTGTCGCCGTAACGCCAAGTAGCGAGCTCGGTGCGCGTGGGCCCGCCGATCCGCACCACCTCTGTACCCTGGGCGAGTCGCGCGAGGGATATGTTTTCGCTGCCCACCTTGAGCTTCGTCGCGGCGTGCAGCCGCTCGGCCTGCTCGATGGCCTCCCAGCGCTCCTCGAGCGGGGAGAGGTTCCAGCGGGCGCACGCAGGGCAGACGACCCAGAGGCGGCCACGGGCGGGGTCGTAGGCGAGCCGCCGGCCGACGGGAAAGGTCTCGAGGACCTCGTTCGCGCCGAGGGAGGTGTGGCAGTAGAGGCAGGTGGAGTACATGGCG
Organism: Gemmatimonadaceae bacterium; assembly: GCA_041747275.1. Lineage (GTDB taxonomy): Bacteria > Gemmatimonadota > Gemmatimonadetes > Gemmatimonadales > Gemmatimonadaceae > JAABRT01. The sequence goes on from JBGTFN010000503.1 coordinate 782, forward strand.
CTTAGGATAAGGATACGACGCCTCGACCCGGAACCCTGCGGAGTGCCGTCGCGCTGGCGGGTCAACAGAGCGCCGCGTCAGGGCATCGTGGTCGGTGACGACGTTCCTCGTGTAGCCCTCTTCCCACACTTCTGCAGCTCCAGTTCAGTTTGATGTCGAGGCGTACATCGCAGCGGTTCGACTTGCGTGTTTTGACGATCACATGGTGCGCGACACACTAGAGACCCTGCACGAACGCCTCACGCACGCGCATGCCCTGTCGGTCGCCGAACGGGCGCTCATGCGTCTCGATCTAGGGCGGCCGTACTCGCTTCTCGACTGACCAGCACCAGGCCCTATCGCGTCGGGGCAAGGCTCTCTCTGTATTGGCAGCTCAAGACGTGTTCCGCATTCCACACAAAAAAAGGGGGGGTAGCCATCAAGGCTGCCCCCCCGTTTTTGCGCTCAGACCTTTTGTTCGGTGTCGTTATACTGTCGTTCGATGACTTTCGTGCAGAACCGTTCGAAGACTTTTGTAACTGCGCATGGGCATTGGTGTTTCCGGGCGTGTCGACCTTACCAATACGTCCCGTTGCCGTGATGCCGTGGTGGGTACAATCGGTGAACAACTGCGCCGAGCGGGGGTGCGGTAGCAGCGAATCGTGGGCTCAACGGAGCGCGAATGTGGTGCGCTCGGGTCAAGTTGAGCGGCGGTGTAGACGCGAGGACGCGGCGTTGTTGGCGCTACATGCCGCAAACATGACCATCCTTGCAGCGGCGATAATCGCGCATTGAGCTCGCATGCTGCGTTAACGAACCAGCACACTTCCGCGTTTCTTTTTGGTCTCCACTCGCGCGTGCGCCGCGGCGATCTCGTCAAGCGAAAAGCTTGAATCAATCAGCGGCGTAAATCGCCCGTCTGCCGCCATCGCAACGAGAGTGCGAAGATCCTCCACGCGTTCGGCGGCGGGGCCGGCTACCATGCGACGCTGCGACGTGCGGTTGACCCACGGCGCACGAAGCATCTCGGGAAGCGTCGCCAGCACCAGCAGCAGTCGTCCGCGCGGTGTAAGCGCATCTTGTACGCGGGAATACGGCGCGTTGCCAACGGTGTCGGCGATCACATCATAGCGAATGCCCTCGGAAGCGAAATCGGCTTGCGTGTAGTCAACAACGCGCGTCGCGCCGAGTTGTTGCATCAGTTCGACATTGGCACTACTGCACACCGCCGTGACATGCGCACCGGCGGCGACGGCAAGCTGCACCATCGCCGACCCCACCGTTCCCGAGGCACCATTGATGAGCACGCTCTCGCCAGCCCGCAGTGCGCCGCGGCGGAAAAAATCGAGCGCGGTGGTACCGCCAAAAGCGAGTGCTGCCGCTGACGTGTACGAAAGTGCATCTGGTTTGCGCACAATCGCTGCATTCGCGTTCATGCAGCAATACTCAGCGTGTGCGCCAAGTTTTAAGCCTGGAAATGCAACCACCGCGTCGCCAAACGCAAAGTTGCGCACCGACGCACCAACGGCGACAACATCACCGGAGAGCTCGCTTCCCAGAATCGTCTGGCGCGGCGCGGTAATGCCAAATGCCAGTCTCCCGGCGAGGCCAAAGCCGTACGGCATGCTGAGGCTGCGCATTCTCCAGTCGGCCGATGATACGGTCGATGCGCGCACGCGAACGAGCACGTCGTGGGGGCCGGGAATGGGCCGCGGTACGTTTTCAATCTGCACGACATGCGGCGGTCCGTAGCGCCTGAATACCGCGGCCTTCATATGCGATGTCATGGCGAAGGATCAGACTTGCGACGGCCCCACGCAATTGCGGTGGTGACGCCAACTCGTATTGCGTAGAGGTCGGCATTCGAGCGTTTGATGTCGAAAGCAAGAGAACCATCAGAATTGTCAGTCAAGCCGCCCTTGATCAGGTAGTCTCGGCGACCGTGGCCCTGGTAGGCCACGCCCACGTCAATGGTCGTGCTCTGGTGGATTGGCAACTGAACGCCAACGCCACCACTCCACACCAGTCCGGCATCACCAAAGTTTTCGTCGGCGGCCACGATATCGGGCACGATGCCGCCGCCCAGTCCGCTTAGTGTTGCGAAGCGGCTGACACCAACGAGTCCGTACCCGTAGGTGCGGAGCGGTCCGAGCGGAAGTGAAAACTGCGGTCCCACACCCAACGAAAAGATTCCGTTGGCCGTGGTGACGTTCACTGCAACGCGACAACTCGTTGTCGTGCCGAGGCAACTGCGCTGGCTCTCATGTCCATAGTTGAGCCAACCGCCCTGGAGACGGATCGCGGCCAGGCCATAGCGGTCGAGTCGAAGCAGGACGTGCGCCTGCAGTCCTGCGGCGTTCTTCACGTTTTGTTTGAAATCGCCGACCGGTTGGCCAATGTCGGCGGCCACACCAACGTGCCAGCGTGGAATGACCACGGTAGTCGAGTCGACCGCAGGAGGGCTGGCCTGCCCCGACAGCGGTGACGCGAGAGACAAAAACGCGACGAGGGCGGTGACGACGAAACGCATGGCAAAACCAGAGATGGGGAATCAGGGACTTACGGTGTATGTCAAAACATACGCTGTAAGTATGGCCCGGTCAAGCCACATGGCCGCTTGCCTTACACTGTCAGTACCTGTAGTCTGTCGCATGCCTGCTTCCCGTCGCCCTCCACTCAGCCCGGAGCGCATTCTGCGCGCCGCCATCAAGCTGGCCGATCGGCAGGGTCTCGAGGCGCTCTCCATGCGAAAGCTCGCCACGACGCTTAAAGTCGAGGCGATGTCGCTGTACAATCACGTCGCCAGCAAAGACGAGTTGCTCGACGGCATGGTGGATCAGATCATCGGCGAAATCTCATTGCCCGAGCGCGGTAGTGATTGGAAATCAGCCATGCGTGCGCGCGCCGTCTCCGCGCTTGCGGTGATGACAGCCCATCCGTGGGCGCCGATGCTTGTGGTGTCACGAATCAGCGTCGGACCCAACATGCTGCGTTACATCGAGGCGACGCTCGGCACGCTGCGCGAGGCAGGACTCTCATGGGAAGAGACGGATCGCGCGTGGAACACAATGGACAACTACATCTACGGATTCACGCTGCAGCAACAGAACTTTCCCGTGAACCCGGACGACTACGCGTCGGCCGCCGCCAGCTATCTGCCGATGTTGTCGGCCGACCGCTATCCGTACATGCATGAAATTACCGCTCGCGTTGCGGACGGTTCGCACGACGGCACGCTCGACTTCGGCTTCGGCCTGGAAGTGATCCTCGACGGGTTGGAGCGGCTGCGAAAGCAACGCTAGTGTATGCGCAGATATCGGTCCAATGCGTTGTCAATCGATTTGCGAACTCGGTGCCACGAGGGTCCTCAGAAACAACGCGCGTTTGCAGCGTTCATCGTGTACTGTTGTTGCTGCGATCCTTCTCGAGGTACACCCGCTCCGGATCGATCTCCACGCGCTCCACCCGACCCGTCACTACCGTGTCGAGCGCTACCACGCCGTGCACCGCTCGCACGTGCAGCACCCGCCACGCACCCTGCGCATCGCGCAGTCCCACCGGCAACTCCACATCATTGAGAGGCGTTGCACGTTCCAACGAGCTTGCACCCTGTCCGTCGAATGCCAGCTGCGTCACGCGGAAGCGCGCTGTCACCCGCGTGCCCACCCCCGCGGGCACGAGTGCTGCAGAGTCGAGCGCAAAGTCGTACACCACCCGCTCAGCGAACCACTCGCGCACGACGCGGCGCGCTTCATCCGTC
>JBGTFN010000504.1:0-12324 GCA_041747275.1 Gemmatimonadaceae bacterium
TCGACACTGCCGGGCACCTCTCCCGTGCCCAGCACGCCGACGATCTCCGGGATCTCGAGTCGGAGTTCGTCGCGATACCGTTCGGCGAGGCAGCCGGTCACGACGATCCGGCGGCACTGCCCGTCGCGTTTGAGCCGGGCCATTTCGAGAATCGTGTTGACGGATTCTTCCTTGGCGCGGTCGATGAACGCGCAGGTGTTGACGACGATCGCGTCGGCCTCCTCGGCGTTGGCGGTGATGACGTGCCCGGCGTCACGTGCCAGGCCCAGCATCACTTCACCATCGACGAGGTTTTTCGGGCAGCCGAGGGAAACGAATCCGATCTTCATAGGCAGCAGGACAGAGTAACAGGTCCGGGCTAACAGGGCCGGCCAAACGGTCCTGTAGGTCCTTACGGTCCTTTAAGTCCTTCGGGTCACAGGAACCCGTATTTCCTGTTTTCTTTCTTCATGGTGCACCTGAACGACTGCCGGAGCACCCGCGGACTTCAGGGCGCCCCCGCAGGACCTGAGGACCCGGAGGACCTCAGAACGCACCTGAAGGACCTACAGGACCTGAAGCACCCGAAGGACCCCGTTCATCAGGGCGTCACCCGATACAACATCCGCGGGACAGGAATGGCCTCTCGCAGGTGCTCGAGACCGCAGATCCAGGCGACGACGCGCTCGATTCCCATGCCGAAGCCGCCGTGAGGGACGCTGCCGAACCGGCGGAGGTCGAGGTACCACTCGAACGCCTCTTTCGGAAGGTTATGCTCCTCGATCCGCTTCAGCAGCAGGCCGAGGTCGTCGATGCGCTGGCCCCCGCCGATGATTTCGCCGTAGCCTTCCGGCGCCAGGATATCGACCGAGCGCGACACCTCGGGACGACCGTCCTCCGGCTTGAAATAGAACGCTTTGATGGCCGATGGGAATCCGGTGACCGCGACCGGACCCTCGAACATCTCCGACAGAGCCGTTTCGTCGGGACTGCCGAAGTCACCGCCCCACTCGAATGGCAGGCCCTTCTCCTTCAGGCGGCGCACGGCGTCGTCATACGTCACCCGTGCGAACGGTGTCTTGATTCGCTCGAGCGTGGATGTATCGCGCTGGAGGGCCGCGAGTTCCCGCTTGCGCCGATCGAGGACGCGGGAGACGACCTCGGCAACGAGCCCTTCGGCCAGGGCAATCACGTCGTCGAGATCGGCGTAGGCCACCTCAGGTTCAACCATCCAGAACTCGGTGAGGTGACGGCGCGTCTTCGACTTCTCCGCGCGGAACGTCGGGCCGAACGTGTAGATGCGGCCAAGCGCTGCCGCAAGCGCCTCGCCGTACAGCTGGCCCGTCTGCGCAAGATACGCCATACCTTCGTCGAAGTACTCCGTCGCGAACAAACCTGCGCGTTCACCGATGGCACCGGTGAGAATCGGCGTGTCGCAGCGCGTGAAATCGCGCGCGTAGAAGAAGTCGTGCACCGCCTGTTCGATCTCATGACGAATGCGCATGATCGCCGCCTGACGGGGACTGCGCAGCCACAGATGGCGATTGTCGAGCAGGAAGTCGATGCCGTGTTCCTTCGGCTGAATAGGATAGTCGAGAGGACTCGCGCCGATCACTTCGAGCTCGACAACACCAAGCTCATGACCACCGGGCGCCCGTGCTTCTGCGCGCACTTCACCGCTGATCGCCACAGACGTCTCGGTGCTCAGCGTTCCGAATCGCTCCCACGCCTCGGCCGGCACCTGCGACTTGACCAACACGCATTGCAGGATACCGGAGCCGTCGCGCATGACCACGAAAGCCACCTTGCCGCTGGATCGCACATGCGTGACCCAACCGCGAACGGTGACAGTGGTGCCCACGTGGGCGTGCAGATCGGCGATGCGGGCGGACGGATGGCTCACGGCTGGTCGGATGGAGGTGAGCGCGTAAGCTAGGCGAATCGTCCGAGTCTGGGCAACGTGCCGCGGCCATGGCGGCCGCACAGCGTCATGCCGTGACGCTCGCCGGTTCGGCGTCGAGCAGCGTGCGCCCGTGATCCAGCAGGTCACGGGGCGCGAAGGGCTTGGTCATGATGGGAGCTTCCACGTTCTTCAGGATCGGCGACAGGTCGTCGACACCGGCGGCGGGATACCCGGACATGAGCAACACCGGCACGTCGGGGTAGCGAGCGCTCAGCTCCTCCGCGAGTTCGAGCCCTCCCATTTCCGGCATGACGACATCAGTGATCACGAGCGAGATCGCTCCTGCAATCCTTGCTGCGTCAGTCGCGACGCCATGCTCGCTCAACAATCGCAACGCGGCGCGGCCGTTTTCGGCGACATGGACGGCATAGCCATAGCGGCTGAGAATCTCGCTCACCAGTCGCCTCACTCCGGGCTCGTCCTCCACAACCAGGATGGTCTCGCCGCCGCGTGTGCCCGGCGTATCGTCGCGCGTCACGTGCTCCGTAGCGGTATGACCGACCAACGCGGGCCAGAACACCCGGATCGTGGTGCCTTCGCCTTCGCGAGAGTCCACCAGGATGCGGCCGCCGACGGTGGAGACGATGCCGTAGACTGTGGAGAGGCCGAGGCCCGTGCCCTGCCCGGCCGGCTTGGTGGTGAAGAACGGCTCGAACATTCGCGACTGTACATCGGTGGACATGCCGGCGCCGTTGTCGGACACGCGAAGTTCCACCCACTCGCCGTCCGAAAGTCCTGCCTCGACCAATGCGAGATCGCGTCCGTTTTCAACGGCGTGCCGAAGTGTCGTGACAGTGATCGCACCAACTCCGGCCAGCGCGTCGCGCGCGTTGACCACGAGGTTGAGCAGGACCTGCGACAGCTGCCCGGGATCACCGCGCACCACAACCGACGATGCACTGGCAATCGCTCGCAGCCTGATGCGCTCGTCAAGCAAGCGCGCCAGCATGCGCTCGAGCTCTTCCACCACCACGTTGACGTCCACCGGAATGGATTGCACCACCTGCTGACGGCTGAACGCCAGCAACTGCGCCGTGAGCAGTGCCGCGCGGTCGCCCGCGCGGATGAGTTCCACGAGATCCTCGCGGACGCACTTCACCGTTCCACCCGACAGCGAACCCGGAGCCGCGTCGAGCGACTCATGCGCCAGTCGTGCGAATCCGAGGATGGCCGTGAGCAGGTTGTTGAAATCATGCGCGATGCCGCCGGCAAGCGTGCCCACGGCCTCCATTTTCTGCGCCTGGCGAAGTTGCGCTTCGAGGCGTGTTCGCGTGGTGACGTCCATGATCACGCCGAGCAGTCGGCGCTTGCCGGACGCCGCGTCCACCTGAAGCTCCGCTGTGGAGTACACGAATCGCTCCACGCCGTCCGGCGTCAGCACACGATGCTCAACACTCAATGGCGCACCGTGCTCCAGCGTCGCGCGAATGCATTCCTTCACCACCACACGATCTTCAGCTGAAAGCAAGTCGAGGAATGCGTGCAACGAGGACGGGGCTTCGTCCACAGGCAGACCGAAGAGATCAGCCACCCCTTCGTTCCACTGCAGGCGACCGGTCTCGAGGTCCCATCCCCACACGCCCATGCGACCCGCTGCCAGCGCGAGGCGAAGCTGCTCGGCGCGATCACGCAGCGTGCGAACCGCGGCCTGCCGTTCGTCGACCTCGAGTGCGAGATCATGGTTGGCCGCCTGCAAAGCGCGTGTTCGCTCGAGTACCGCGTGACTCAAACGTGCCTGTCGGCCGGCGAGCACGCTGGCCAATCCGAGCAACAGCAGCGAGATGAGCGCGGCTGACGCGCGCAACAACCGTCGTTCTTCCTGCGAAGCCAGGCCCCAGCCCTGGGCCGGCGCGCGCTCAAGCGTCCAATCGCCGTCATCGAGATGCACCGCGACGAGCACGGGATCGATGAGCGGCTGCGGAGAGCCTGCAACCAGGACACCAGATCGGTCGCGCACAGCAAAGGAGAACTGTCCGTCAGTCCCCGATAGCCCGGCATCGGCCAGCAGCGTGTTCACATCCAGAATGATGGTCGCCAGCTCGGGATACGCGCCCACTCGCAGCGTCGTCGCCTGTCGCACGAGTAGCCCGCTACCACCCTGCACCAGGTTTACCGGGCCAGTGATCGTGAGGACTCGCTCACGCATGGCCCGGCGCACGTCGGCGGACACCCGCGGATCGGCGTGTGAGTAGAGATCGAGACCAGCTGCCGCCTCATTGCCACGCACAGGCCACACCGCGCCGATGCGCCCGTCATGGACGAACTGCAGTGCACGGACGCCGCTGAGGCCTGTGACAAGACCTGAAGCGAAGACAGGCAAGTCCTCGTGCAGCCGAGCGCGATCGCCGTTGTACGATTCGGCGAAGGCCCGCCAACCGGTGAGCAGCGCGATGCGCCGGCCCACCTCCTGCTCGAGCGTCCGGGCCGAGTTCTCGGCGTGCACCGCAACCGTCCCGCGCTCCCGCTCTCTGAGCAGGCGGCCGTACCACGCATCCGTGGCCCAGCCCAGCCCGGTGCAGGCGATCGCGACGAGCAGGAGCACGAGGGTGGTGGAGCGGGTGGAAGTTCCCATGAGCAGTGAGTCTCGGCAGGTAGACGCGTGGTCGACAGTCATAGGACGCACCGATGACCCACTCGGCACAGAACGTGGCGCTCATCCGCGGCGCACTCGTGGCCACGCGGTTTCAGCGCGCGAGATTCGGCCTACAGGATTCAACCTACGTGGAAGAGCTCGAGGGCTCGGGCGTAGTTGGTGCTGAGGAGGTGGCGGATGCCGGCGTGTTCGGGGCGCTCCAGTGTGGGGTCGGCGGTGAGCATGCGCTCGGCGCCGGTGCGAGCGGCGTCGTTCAACGCTTCGTCGGCGATGGGGTCGGCGATGCGGAAGGCGGGCAAGCCGGACTGGCGCGCGCCGAAGAGGTCGCCCATGCCGCGCATGCGCAGGTCGGCGCGGGAGATTTCAAAGCCGTCTTCGGTGTGCACGACGACCTGCAGGCGTGCAGCGGCGTCGGCGCCGACATCGCCGAGCAGGACGCAGTATGATTGCGCGGCGCCGCGTCCTACGCGGCCACGAAGCTGGTGCAGTTGCGACAGGCCGAATCGCTCCGGATGTTCGATGACCATCACGGTGGCATTGGGAACGTCGATACCGACCTCGATTACTGTGGTGGCGACGAGCACATCGATCGAGCCGTCCCGAAAAGCGCGCATGATCACGTCGCGCTCGTCGGACGGGAGTCGGCCGTGCAGCAGCGCGACGCGACGAGTGGCGAACGGGCCGACCGCGAGCGCCTCGTACATGGACGTTGCGTCGCGCAGGTCGGTCTTCTCTGAGGCCTCGATCACGGGGTAGACCACGTAGGCCTGCCGGCCGGCGTCGAGCTCTGTGGTCACGAATGAAAAGACGCGCGCTCGTGCCGCCTCTCGCCGGTGCACGGTGGTCACCGGATGTCGGCCCGGCGGACGTTCATCAAGCGTGGAGACATCAAGGTCGCCGTACAACGTGAGTGCGAGCGAGCGCGGAATCGGCGTGGCGGTCATGAGCAGCACGTCGGGCGGTTCACCGTCGACGCCCTTTGCGCCGAGTGCGGCACGCTGCTCCACGCCGAAGCGGTGTTGTTCGTCGATGATGACGAGGCCGAGCTTCGCGAACTCGACATCGTCCTGAAACAGTGCGTGCGTGCCGATTGCGAGCACCGGATCCACCGACGCCAATCGGGTGAGCGCCGCACGGCGATCCTTCGCGCCGAGCCGACCCGTGAGCAACACCGGTGAAATGCCGAGTGGCGCGAGCAGCTTCTCGGCGGTGCGCGCATGTTGCTCGGCGAGCAGTTCCGTGGGCGCCATGAGGGCGCACTGGTAGCCGTTTTCCATGACCAGCATGGCAGCGAACAGCGCAACTACGGTCTTTCCGCTGCCCACGTCGCCCTGAAGCAGGCGGTGCATGCGTCGCTCGCTGCACAAGTCGGCGACGATATCACGCACGGCGCGCACCTGCGCAGTGGTGAGCATGAACGGCAGCACCCCGCGCAGTTGGCTGGTGAGCTGTTTGCGATTGCGAAACTGCACACCAGTGCGCGATTCACGCGCAAGCACATTCGCGCGCCGGTGCAACAGGTGTACACACAGCAGTTCTTCCCAGGCGAGTCGCGCGCGGCCGATGCGTGCGTCGGCAACAGACGAAGGGCGATGCACGCGACGCAGCGCCTCGGGCAGCGGGACGACACCGGCTTCAGCGAGCAGCGCTGCGGGTAGCGGCTCCCTTACGAGCGGCAACAGGGCGTCGAGGTGTTGATCCACGAGAGTGCGCAACCATCGCACGCTCACGCCTTCGGTGGCCGGATACACGGCCAGCACGCGACCCTCGAGCGAACTTTCGTCGCCCGCTCCGAGGTTTACGAACTCGCGTGGTTGCAGCCGGCGGCCGTGATGGAAGCGCACCTGTCCCGTGCATAGCAGCCAGTCACCCTTGGTGATGGTGCGCTCGAGAAACGGTTGGCCTGGCCAGGCGAGTTCGAGTAGTCCCGAGCTGTCCTTGATGACCGCCTGAAACACACGCAGTCCGCGTCGTGTGGGCAGTACGCCGGTGGCAACCACCTGCCCCAGCACCGTGACATCTGCGCCAACCGCCGCTTGCGCGATGGGCGTGACCGTGCTCGCATCTTCATAGCGGTGCGGAACGTGACGCAACAGGTCGCCGGCCATGCGAATGCCCAGTCGTTGCAACGATTCGGCGCGCGCGGGACCTACACCCTTGAGGTAGGTGACCGGCGTATCGAGCGTGAGTCGCGGAGGCGGCCCCGATCGGCGACGCCGACGTGCCGCGTCCTCCGCCTCGTTCACGACGACACGAGCTCCGTGGCAAATCGGTCGGCATCGAACGCGTCGAGGTCCGGCGCCTGTTCACCCATGCCGACGAACTTGACCGGCACGTTGAGCGCCTCGTGCACTGCCACGACCACACCACCTTTCGCGGTGCCGTCGAGTTTGGTGACGACGAGTCCCGTCACCGGCACTGCAGCGCTGAATGTGCGCGCCTGCGACAGCGCATTCTGTCCGATCGTGCCGTCGAGCACGAGCAGCACCTCGTGCGGCGCATCGGCCAGTCGCTTGCCGAGCACGCGATGGATCTTCTTGAGCTCCGTCATGAGATCAATGCTCGTGTGCAGCCGTCCGGCGGTGTCGATGATCACGTAGTCGCATCCGCGCGTGGCCGCCGCATCAATTGCATCGAACGCAACGGCTGCCGGATCGGCACCACTCTTCGCACCCACGAACTCCGCACCGGCACGCTCCGCCCACACACGCAGCTGATCGATCGCGCCCGCGCGGAACGTATCGGCCGCGCCCACGAGCACGCGCTTTCCCTCACCGCGCAGTCGCGTCGCGAGCTTGCCGATGAACGTTGTCTTGCCCGCACCGTTCACGCCAATCACGAGCAGCACCGTTGGCGCAGTGCTCGCGATATGCAGCGACGGGTCGCTGTTGCCGGCAGTGAGCACATCACGAATACTCGTGCGCAATCCCTCTCGAAACTCGTCGACCGTCCTGATCGCGCCGCGCTTGGCCATCCGCTCGACGTCTTCAACGAGACGCAGGGTCGTGGGCACGCCGAAATCCGCCTCGAGCAACAGCGTCTCGAGCGCTTCGAGTGATCCGGGATCGACGCCGCCTCGCATGAGCACACCGAAATCGGTGCGCGCGAGGTCCTTGACCTTATCCCACAGCGAGCGCTTGGGGGTGTCGCCCTCGCGCTTGAACAATCGTTTCATGTCATCTCACGAACAGGGACGCTAGCGCAGTCCGGCGGCGCGTCGCAGCAACCACTCGGCGCACAACAACAGCAGCGCGAGCACGAACGGCCAGCTGCGCTCGAGCAGCGAACGCGGCACAGCGTTGAGCGGTTCAGCAGCGCTGATGGTAGGCACCGACACCGGCGGGCGCGGCACCCACTCTCGCGAAGGATTCACGACCAAACGGCGCGTGGTTGCGCCGACCTGCACCTCATACACCCCTTCCGGCAGCGCGGACGTGCGCGCCACATCTTCATTGCCGACAAACTGAACTTGCAGCGAGTCCACATCGCCGCGCGAGGAGCGCAGCACAATCGTGGCGATACTGTCGGTATTCCCGCGCCGCCACACAAGCGATTCACCGGCGCGAACAAGTCGATTGCCGAGCGTCACACCAGCGCCGTCGCCTTCGGCCGCTGCCATCCAGTCGAATATAGCGCCCCAGAACGCCGAGAACGCGTCGGCGCCACGTCCGCTGCGAACGGTCCACGAGGCAAAACCGGAGCCCGAAATGCGAAGCTGGCGAGCACCGCCGCGCGCGTTTAGCGAGGCGATGGCCCGAGGTGTTCCGCTGCGTCCGGCGCGCGCTTCAAGCAGCGTGATGCCGCCGGGAGCCAGCGCTGGTCCGAGATCGAGCGGTGCAAGAGAATCGAGCGGCAATCCATCGAGCACGGCGGAAATCGGGGACGGCGGTGCGCCGCTCACGAACCATTCCGCGCGTGTGTTCATCTCACCAGCGCGAAGGGGTGGACGCGGCGGCGCCGGTGTCCACAGTACCATCGCACCCCGTCGCTGCGCAGCGATGCCACTCCAAGCCGTGTCGCCGTGCAGCACGAGCAGTCCCGCTTCACGTGCACGACGCTGCACTTCCGCTTCCGTGATCGGCGCGAGCGTGCCTTCCTCGCGCCACACACCGGGGGCAACGCGCAGATAGGCGCGCGCCGGAAGCATCACGGTGCCACGCAACACGCGCAGCACTTCGCGCACGTCGAGATCCGGCACGGTCGTGACGAATACGACGCGCGGGCGATCGGTGATGTCGATAGTGGTGGAGAGTGTATCGTTGCGCGGCTCGACGTCGTTGGACACTGTGGCGATGGCAGAGAGCAGGCGCTCGCCCGAACCCCGGGGCAACGGCACGCGCACCGACACACGTCGTGACGCAAACGCCTCCATGGGCTGCACCACCGCACGCGCGAGTTCAGTGCCATCGAGTTGCACGATGAACGTGCCGCCTTCCACACCGGCGCCACCGGAGACGAGAGTGCTTTGCACTTCGACGGTGTCGCCGCCCGTTGCATATGGCGGCAGCTCGAGCGTCGACACCGCAACGTCGGGTCTCGCTTCGCGTTCTACGTGAATGAATCGGGAGCCGGGTGGCAACGCGCTTGACATGCCGACGTCGTCAGGCTCACCGTCGCTCACGATCACCACGGCCCGTCCAAGCGCCGTCGCGCGATCAAGCGCAGGTTGCAGCTCGCTGCGCTGATCCGTCGGTGATGCGTCGACCGCATCGGTGCGCCCAACGAGTCGCACCGAGTCGCCGGTGAGCAACACGCTGTCGCCGACCACGGCACGCAGCGAATCGAGCGCGGCTCGCCACAGCTGTCCGTCGTCGGCCCGCTGCCAACTGGCGGAGACATCGAGCACGGGCAGCGGCGCTTCGGGGTCGGCCTTGCCCGAGGGCGCGTTGAGCAGAAGGCCGAGCAGGCAGAGGTAGGCGAGCCCTCTCAGGGTGCCGAGCAGGAGCGCCCAGCGAGCCGGCGCAACGGGACGTGCTATGTCGTGCGACGACGAACCGGTTCGGGATCGCCAAAGCGGCCCGTAGGCAATCCACGCGCCGACGACGGCGAGTACGGCGGCCAGAGCCCAGCGAGTCACGAGGGCATCCTGAACGACAATACGCGCGTCGTCATGAAGTGAGGGACGAAGCGCGCGTCACGATGCATGGAGCGCGAAGTGTTGGCGGCACTCGCCCGGGGTACGGGCGAATGCAAGTGGTGCTCAGTTGCCAGCGCCGATCGCGCGAGACTGTGGGTTGGGCAGCACGCCTGAGGCGTCGAGGCCGATGCGAGACTCGCCGTCACGCAGCGCATAGACGCGGGCATCGAGATCAGCGAAGAGCGCACTTCGGCGCATCGCGAAGGCACCGCGGTCGGCCGTGCGGATCGGTTCTCCGCCAATATTGCGCAGCGCTGTGCGCGGATCACGATGCACACCGTTGATGAGCGTCTCGAAGTGGAGATGCGGTCCCGTCGCGAGACCTGTCATGCCGACGGTACCAATGGTCTTCGCAATGCTCACGGCCGCGCCGCTGCGAATGCCATTGGCAATGGAATTGAGATGGCCATATCGCGTGACCATGCCGTTGGTGTGGCGGATTTCAACCGTCCGTCCGTAACCGCCCTTCCAACCGGCAAAGATCACCTTACCGTTGCCGATCGCGCGCACCGGCGTGCCGGTAGCTGCCGCGTAGTCAACTCCGTTGTGCTTGCGCCAGGTCTGGAGCACGGGATGCTTGCGCGAGCCGAAGACGCTGGAAATGCGACGAAACTCGAGCGGCGCGCGCAGGAACGCCGCACGCAAGCTCTTGCCCTCAGCGTCATAGAACTGCGCACGACCGTCCTGGTCGTCGAATCGAATCGCGTCGATCGACTTGCCGGCGATGCTGGCGCGCGTCGCCAGGATGCGGCCAAGACGAACGTATCCAGTGGGGACTGTTTCGCGCTCTACCAGCACGGTAATGGAGTCGCCCACGCGCAGGTCGCGGCTGAGATCAACGCGGTACTCCAGCACGTCGGCGATACCATAGGCGAGTTCGAGCCGAGCCTTCTCGGGGAACTCGTGGGCGGCGTTTACAATCGCGCCGGTAAGCGTCGATGCAACAACGCCCGCCACTGCAACCGTATCGGTTGTCCACGGCAGGCGCTCCTCGATCTCGGACCAGCTTTCGCCATTGCGCACAAGATTGACGACGCGGTCGATGGCCATCTGGAAGGTGAACTTCTGGACCCCGGAATCAGGGTGCACCACTGCGACAACTTCCGTGCCTGCGCGCACTTTCCGGGCATCGAGCACCGACAGCGCGGCAATGGCCTGGTTGGCCTGATCGTGTTCGAGGCCCTGACGCTGGAGCACGGCGAGCAGGGGCTCACCGCGATGGATGGTATCCGTATGGATCTCGACGACCGGTTTGGACGGCTCACTCACGACGAGGAGCTCGCCAGCGGCACGTTGCGGAACCGGACGACCGAGGGATAGTGCACCGGTCGCCAGCACCCCGAGGGTACCAACAACCAGCAGCTTCGAGAGCGCCTTGGTCAATCCATCTGTCTCCGAATGAAGGTCGGAATTTCCATGTCGTCGAGATCTCCGGTGGCAGCCGGTGTCACATTTGGGCGGATCGGCCGCGCCACAGGAGGCGGCGGGGTGACCCCTTCTCTTGTTTGACGACTCGGAGCCACCGGAGGTCTCACGGAGGCGGCACGGTCACGCGGCGCCGGAAATGGCAGCACCGCCGGATTATTACGTTGTGACGGCTGAGTCTGCTGCGATGTCCCTGAGAACCCGTGAGAGAGCGCTCCGTTCCCGAAGCCGCCTTGGAGCAGCCGGTCGAATCCGGTCGCGATGACCGTAACCCGAATCTCTCCGTGCATGGCCGGCTCGTGAACCGCGCCGAAAATGAACTCGGCGTCGTCGCCCACGGCGTCCTGCACGATCTCGTTGATCTGGTGGACCTCGCCCAGCGTGAGGTCCTCCCCACCGGTGATGTTGACCAGAACACCCGTCGCGCCTGCGATCGAGACGTTGTCGAGCAGCGGCGATGCGATGGCCTGCTGGGCTGCCTCGGTGGCGCGGGATTCGCCGCGGCCCACACCGGTGCCCATGAGCGCCGAGCCGCCGTTCTGCATGACGGTGCGCATATCGGCAAAGTCCACGTTCACGAGGCCTGTATCACTGATGAGTACCGAAATGCCCTGCGTAGCATGCAGCAGCACTTCGTCGGCCTTCTTGAGCGCTTCGTGGAACGGGATGCCCTTGCCCACGACGGCGAGCAGACGCTCGTTCGGCACCACGATCATGGTGTCGACGTGCTTTCGCATCTCGGCGATGCCTTCTTCAGCCTGCCGCATGCGCTTGCGGCCTTCGAACAGGAACGGACGCGTGACGATGCCGACCGTGAGCGCACCAGCTTCGCGAGCAAGCCCGCAGATGACTGGCGCAGCACCGGTGCCTGTACCGCCGCCCATGCCGCAGGTGATGAAGACGAGGTCGGTGTTCTGCACCACGCGAGCGAGTTCTTCCTTGCTCTCTTCCATGGCCTGACGCCCGATTTCTGGGCGCGCGCCGGCACCAAGTCCGCGCGTCAGCTTCTTGCCGATCTGGATCTTGACGTCGGCCTTGGAGTGCATGAGGGCCTGCGCGTCCGTGTTCACCGAGATGAACTCGACCCCCTCCAGATGCTCCTCGATCATGCGATTGACTGCGTTCCCACCGCCTCCGCCGACACCCACCACCTTCATGCGGGCATTCTGCGACGTACTCTGATCCAGCTCAAACGGCATGCGGGGTAGCTCCATCGGGGCGATCACG
>JBGTFN010000505.1:0-29770 GCA_041747275.1 Gemmatimonadaceae bacterium
GAACTGCTCCAGTTCCAGTCGCTCCAACACGGGCCGTATGCCCATCGAGCCACCAAGTTCCGACGGGAGGCCATCGAGGTCGACAGACGCGCCATCTTGGAGACGCGGCCCCACTGCACGCCAGAGCGCCCGAAGCACCTCGCGCTCGAAGTCCCGCGTGCCGGAAAGTTCGGCCTCGATGCGAGCCGGTGTCGCCAGCAGTCGCACGACCACTCGATTGAGCGCGGGCGGTTCCACCAAAAGGCAGCCGTTCTGCGCGAGCACGCGTACGGACGCCCCGATGTGGCGCTCGTTGACCGACTTGGGAGTATGCGATTGCAGTTCGTCGAGCGTGAGCGGCACGAAGCCATCACGAGTAACATGGTTGCGCAGAGTGCGCCACACCTGCTCCACCGCCTTCCTGTCCGGATGCGTGCCGTCCAGGAAGTATTCATGGGTGAAGCGATCGGGATAGCAGTACAGCAGCACGCACACCGAGTCCTTGCCATCACGTCCGGCACGACCCGCTTCCTGATAGTACGACTCGAGTGTGCCGGGCATCGCGTGGTGTACCACGAGGCGCACGTCCGGCTTGTCGATGCCCATACCGAACGCGCTGGTCGCGACGATGACGCGCGAATCTTCGCCCATGAACGCTTCCTGCGCGCGACGTCGGTGGGCCTCGTCGAGTCCGGCATGGTAGGCCACTGCGGGGATGCGCGCCCGCGTGAGCATGTGCGTCACGCGCTCCACCGCCTTGCGAGTGGGTGTATAGACGATTGCGGCACCCGAGTGCGCGCGTATGGCAGCGACGGCGGCCCTGTCCTTGTCGTCCTGCGTCCGCGTGGCGACAACATGGTACGAGAGATTCGTGCGATCAAAGCCACCGACGACGACAACTGCGTCCTTGAGCTTCAGTTGACGCACAATATCTTCGCGCACGCTTGGCGTCGCCGTAGCGGTGAGGGCCACGGTCTGCGGATCGCCCAGCCCCTGGCGCATGCGTCCGATGCGACGATAGCTCGGACGGAAGTCGTGACCCCACTCGCTGATGCAGTGCGCTTCATCGACAGCAAGCATGGAGACTCCGATATCGTGCAGTCGCTGCAGTGTGCGTCCTGCATCCATGCGCTCGGGGGCAAGGTAGAGCAGTTGCAACTCGCCTCGCTGCGCACGGGTGAGGCGATCGGCTACTTCGCCGGCGCCGAGTGTGCTGTTGATGAAGGCAGCCGGAATGCCGCGCCGTTCAAGCGCGTCGACCTGATCTTTCATCAACGAAATGAGCGGCGAGATGACCACCGTGAGCCCATCGCGAACAAGGGCCGGCACCTGATAGCAGAGCGACTTGCCCCCGCCTGTGGGGAGCACGATGAGCGTATCCCGGCCCGCCAGCACGGCCTCGATGGCCGGCTTCTGCGGTTTGCGGAAGTCGGGGTAGCCGAAGAGTCGCGACAGGGTCGCGCGGGCATCGTCCAGCGAAGCGGGTGGCGAGTTGCGGGCGGCCGAGGCGGACATATCGCATGGTAGTGCCGCGACGAGCGGTGTGCGACATCGTTTTGTCTCGCGCGGTGTCGCGACCCGCTGGCTCCGCCACCACAGCAGGACTACATCGCGACCCGGGCGGACTACACCGCGCGAGCGAAATGGCCGCGGGTGAACGCGCCTCGCACCAGCTCCCGCGGTGCCGAGAGATCCGGAGTGCGGCCTTCGTGCAGGGCTTCGAGCACGCGCCGATACGCTGCCGTCACTTCACCCACTGGATCACCGGCCACATTGAACACGAGCTGGAATCCGCGGACGCCCTGTTGCCACAGCTCCGGTACGAACTCGGACGCATCAATCGGTCGCGAGTGCAGCAGCCGGTTCCGGCAATCGGAGTCTGTCGCGAGCGGGAAGGCATATCCGGTTGGATCGGTGAGCGTCACATCCACATGCTTCTGCACGCAAAGGTCTCGGCACGTCGTTGGCACGCGATCGAATGCCGCCGAGAGCACGCAATGCTCGATCGTCATTCCTTCCGGACGTCCCCACACGAACACATCGAAAGACGCTCCGCGCCACGGTGCGATCAATGCGCCGATCTCGTCGACAGTGAGTTCGACGCTGGCGGTCAGGCGGGAGGCGCCCAGCGACAACAGGATGTCAGCCGTGTGCGGATTGAAGACGTTGAGCGCGTAGTCACCAACCACGTCACGACCGCTCGCGGAGAGCTCGGCGAGGAGGCCGAGATGTCCGGTCAGGAGCGGCAAGCCGAGGTCGAGCCACTTGTTCATGCGCTTGCGATCGTCAGGTCGTACGATCGTGGGCGTTCGCAGGCGCAACAGAACTCCGCGCGCCGTGAGCTCCTCGCGCAATGCGAGCACTCGGGTCACCGGTGGTGCTGGATGCCTGAGGAAGACATCGAGCACGACTTCTGTCGCACCCGCGTCGGCTGCGGCACGCGCGTCATCGAGAGTGTACACCGAGGCGACGAGCCGGAACGTCGCACCAGTCGAATCAGACGTGTCCGCACGCTCCAACGTCGCGATCGCGCTGTGTACAAGCACATCCCGATCGGCGCTCAGTGATGTAGTATCCCACTCGCGACGCTCGAGCAATTGTGCAACGGCGTCCTGTCGCAGCCGGTTGAGAGCGCTGACCGGCAAGAAGCAGCCGTCGGCCAATCCGTCAGTGCCAAGGTCCCCGAGCACAAACGGGGTTTCCCCGAGGCGTCCAAGCTGCTCGCGCAACTGCGCGACGTCGAGCGCGCGCTTGCTGGCCGCGGCCAGCGGAATCTCGCTCCGCACGGTAATCGTGTGCGTGCCGTCGGACACGACAAGCTTCAGCGGCGCGCCCGGTTGGCCGAATGCACGCACGTCCAGTCGCACGAGACCGGTGCGATCGGGGACCATCACATGCTGGAAGGTGGCCCGGGCATCTGACAGCAGCGTCGCATCACTAGTACGAACGACACGCCAACCCGCATCGACACGTACGCGCGCAGTGAAGACCTGCCGGTGCATGCCCTGCCTCACATACATCGTGCGCACATTCGAAACCGTGCACCCGATACCGGCGGACGAGCCGTCAACCGGGGCCTCGAAGCCGAGTCCATCCCCGTCCGCGATCGGTGCGCGCACGTCAACGGTGAGTTCCAGACCCTCGCGCGCAATGACAACGCCGAGCGCAACACCGCGGTTGTCCGGCTGCGTGCGCGTGATGTATTCGCGACCCGCCCGACCGCCATACATGCCGCCCGTGTTGCCGCGCGAGAATATCTGCACAAGCGGCTCCACCTCGACGTTGGGCGGAGGCGAATATTCGCCTTCGCGAATCCGATCAAGCCACGCGCGATAGCTGCGTGTGACTGTGGCGACATACTCCGGCTTCTTCTTCCGTCCTTCGATCTTGAGGCACCCGACGCCAGCCTCGGCGATACTCGCGAGATGGTCGTGTGCGGCCAGGTCGCGTGCCGAAATCAGGTAGCCGCGATCGAGTTCGTCGCCGGAGGTCGAATCGGTGAGCACGTAGTCCTTGCGGCATGATTGCGCGCACGAACCACGATTCGCTGAGCGCTCCGAAATCATTCCGGACATGAAGCACTGGCCCGAATACGAGATGCAGAGCGCGCCGTGCACGAACGTTTCCAGCCCGATCGCGGGCACCGCGTCACGGATGGCCCGAATGTCAGCGAGCGTATTCTCGCGTGCCAGCACGATGCGTTCCACACCGAGATCGTGCATGACGCGGGCCCCCGCCGGGTCGTGCACGGTCATCTGCGTGGACCCGTGCACTTCAAGCGTGGGATACGTGCGCTGGATCAGCCGAACTGCCCCGAGATCCTGTACGATGGCCGCGTCGATGCCAGCATCCACGCATTCGCCGAGATAACGCATCGCGTCATGCAACTCGTGGGTCTTGAGCAGTACGTTGAAGGTGAGGTAGATGCGCGCCCCGCGCTGGTGGGCGATCGCACAGGCCTTCGACAGCTCGTCGATGCTGAGCTGCGCTCCATCGTCGCGGGCATTGAAACGCGACGCGCCGAGGTAGACGGCATCGGCGCCATTGGCCACGGCGGCGCGCACGGCGTCGAGTGAGCCAGCGGGAGCGAGCAGTTCGGGAATGCGGGGCATGCGCGAAATCTAATCCCCTCCCCAGCGGTGACGTTGGGATGTCAGCGGGGCGGACGATGCAACTCGAGCGACCCGAGCCGCGTTGGTCGCTTGGCGAATGTATTGCCAATCACTTTCACCCATGCTGGCATGCAATACAGCACCATCGATCACACTATCGGAAAGACGCCGCTGGTCCGGTTTCAACGAATTCCCTGCGCTGAGGTGCACGCGCGAGGCACGGTGATCCTGGGAAAGTTGGAGGGAAACAATCCCGGCGGCTCAGTCAAGGACCGTCCAGTGCTCTCCATGATTCGCGGCGCCGAAGCGCGCGGCGAGATCAGCCCTGGCGATCGGCTTGTCGAGGCGACGAGCGGCAACACGGGCATTGCACTCGCGATGATTGCCGCCATGACCGGCTATCGCATGACCCTCATCATGCCCGACAACCTCAGCGCGGAGCGGCGCGCGTCGATGACCGCCTATGGTGCGGAATTGATCCTGACGCCGGCGGACAAGGGCGGCATGGAGTATGCGCGTGATCTCGCCGCATCGATGCACGCACGAGGTGAAGGACATGTGCTCGATCAGTTTGCGAACCCGGACAATCCGAGTGCGCACTACGAAACCACCGGACCGGAAATCTGGCATGACACTGCCGGCCGCATTACGCATTTCGTGAGTGCGATGGGTACGACCGGTACCATCATGGGAGCCGGACAGTTCCTTCGCGAACAGAATCCGGGAATCGCTATCGTGGGTGCGCAGCCGGCCGAGGGATCACAAATCGCCGGGATACGCAAATGGTCACCGGCGTATCAGCCGCGCATCTACGACGCATCGCGTGTGGATCGCATCGAGGTGGTGTCGCAGACCGAGGCGGAGCAGATGGCGAGGCGCATGGCGGCTGAGGAGGGCGTGCTGTGTGGTCCGAGCGCGGCAGGCGCACTCGTGATTGCGCTGCGCGTGGCGGCTGATGTGTCGAACGCCACCATCGTTTTCATCGTGTGCGATCGTGGTGACCGCTACTTGAGTACTGGCTTGTTCCCCTCCTGAATGAGTCGCTCGCTCCGATCGACACGCACGGCGTGAGGGCTCGGCGTGATGCCATGCCCACGTGATCGCGCGAACACCTGAGTGAACTCTGCGCCCACGAGCAGGATGATCGACGAGAAGTACACCCAAAGCATGATCAGCACGAGCGCGCCGGCGGGACCGTATGTTGACGCCGTCGCCTCGCGGGAGAGGTACCAACCCAGCGCGAACTTGGCGAGCGTAAAGAGCGCGGCCGTGACGATTGCGCCCAGCCAGACGTCGCGCCATGCGACCTCGGCGTCAGGCAACACCTTGAAGATTGCGGCGAACAGCAACGTGATCACCGCGAACGATATCGCACTGCCAAGAATGCTCCAGAAGAGCGGATGCAGTGGAATCATCCCGGAGATCATCGTGTTCATCGCCTGCAGTGACGTCGTCAGAACCAGTGAAACAAGCAGGATGAATCCCACGCCGAGCACCATCGAGAACGAAAGAGCACGATCGCGCAGCATGCCGCGGATGCCGAGTCCCGGCTTCGCAGTCAAGCCCCAGACGGTGTTGAGCGCGTCCTGCAACTGGTAGAATACTCCGCCGGCGCCGACGAGCATCATGACGGTGCCGAACACCATTGCGACGACATTGTCGCGATTCGATTGGGATTGCACCAGCATCTCCTGCACCGCCTCCGATGCAGTGCGGCCGATGCTCGCTTCGAGTTCGGCGGCGACCATGCCACTCGCGGCTTCTCCACTGAATACCGCTCCCGCAACGGCAATCGCGATCAGGAGCAGTGGCGCGAGCGAAAACACGGCATAGTACGACAGCGCAGCGCTCAATCGCATCACGTTGTCGTCGAGGCTCTCCTTCACTGTCTCTCGCATCAACTGCCAGGCCTTCTGCATCGGCTTCCCCAAGTGCACAAATCCTCGTTGCGGCAGGTCGCCATCGTCCTGCGATATGAACGACAGACACCAGAGTTCGCCGAGAGTTCGTCGTTCACCACGTGTACGCCGGAGCCCCCACGGAAATCTGGATCGCCAGCCAAGTCTGCGGCGAAGTCGACAGCAAGCACCGCACCGGATTCAACAGCGAAGTCTTGATCCCAGGCGAAGGGAGGCGCGACAACTCCTCCTCCCGTCTCAAACGACTCGCTGTCCATGCACGCGCGCAACGTGGATGCGCTCGCCGCAGCGGGTCCCTTCGATCGCAACGCGGAGCATGAGTTCGGACATGCCGATGCACTCGCTCCCACGCGAAGGTAAAACGGTCGAGCCTGCCGATGCGTCAACGACCGCGAGCACGCTCTCCGAGGAGCACCCGTCGGCTAAGACGGGCTGCGCGCGGGACTGCGCGGACCATCGCTGCTCGAAGACTTCATTTTGCGCGATGAAGATCACGCACTTCGATCATGAGCGAGTTCCGGAGCGCATCGTACATGCACGCGGATCCGGAGTACACGGATTCTTCGCACGATACCTTCTGGGACTTCGTGTTGCTGATGCCGGAATTCACGCACATGTTGACGTGGATCATGTCGGACCGCGCACTTCCGCGCAGCTATCGCATCACGCGGGGCTTCGGAGCGCATGCGTTTCGGTTCGTGAACGCGGAGGGTGTCTCGCACTTCGTAAAATTTCACTGGACACCACGATTGGGCGTGTATTCCCTGGTGTGGGATGAAGCCATGAAGCTGGGCGGTGCAGATCCGGATTTTCGGCGGCGGGCACCGGCACCGGCAATGCGAGACAACGCCGCCAACGGTTTGATGCGTCATCGGCCTAATTGACCGACTATTCGGACACAGTGGAGGTTGCAGAACCTCGGGAACGATTGGAACTTTGTTCCTGAACATACTGCTCAGAACTGAGTCACCTGCGACTTGTGGCGTGTAGAGAGCGTGTTGTCCCTCGCTCAGAGCCTCTGGTGGCTGCTCAGGCCTGCTGGTTCCCTGCTTCCCCTCACTTCCGGACGGTTGCCCCCATGACACGGCTGCTTCGAACGTGCCTGTCTCCACTCGCCGCGGCCCTGCTTGTCGCCTCGGCGTTCTGTTCTTCCACCGCCTTCGCCCAACCCGGTTCCCTTGCCGGCACTGTGACCGACGTTGCGACCGGTGCGCCCATTGGCGGTGCCACCATTCTCATCGGCGGCACAACGCTCGTAGGTGTCAGCAACGATCAAGGTCAGTACAGCATTGCGAATATTCGTCCCGGCCTCTCCCTCGTGTCTGTGCAGCGCATCGGATACAAGGCGCAGGGCGATTCGGTTCGCATCGCAGCGGGTGAGCGCATCACACGCAACTTCGCGCTCTCCGCGACGGTCTCCACACTGGCGGAAGTCGTCGTGACGGGGGTGACCGGGAATACGCAGCGACGCGCCCAGGCTGCCGTCGTGGCCTCGCTGCCCGTTGCGGATCTGGCCCGCAGTGCGCCGGTGTCCAATGTCAACGAGATTCTGCAGTCACGACTGCCCGGCGTTTCGGTGAATTCGTCGTCGGGCACCGTCGGCGGCGCGCGTTCGATCCGAATCCGCGGCGCCTCGTCGATTTCACTCTCGAACTCCCCGCTCATCTTTATTGATGGCATCCGCGTTTCCGAGGGTCAGAACACGCCCGGTGTCGGCGGTCAACGAACGGATCGTCTCAACGACCTCAATCCAGACGACATCGAATCGATTGAAGTGGTCAAGGGCCCTGCCGCTGCGACGCTGTACGGTGCGGACGCCTCGGCTGGCGTTATCCAGATCATCACGAAGAAGGGCAAGCTCGGTTCGAATTCGTTCCAGCAGTCGCTGCGCATCGACGTCTCGCAGATCGACCAGAACTGGACGCCGCCTGACAATGTCGCGACATGCAGTGCCGCGCTCGTGGCCGCGACCAGTGTCAATCCTCTCTGCCGCGGGCAGTCAGTGGGCACCATCGTGCGCGACAATCCGCTCACGCGCGTCGGCGCGTTTCGGACTGGCGGCGAGCGCAACCTGGGGTGGACCGGTCGTGGCGGCGGGTCGAACTACGGTTATTTCCTCAGCGCCACGTCGGACAAAGCTGAGGGCACACTGCCGAACAACTCGTTCGAGCGTATCGGTTTCCGCTCCAATGTGAGCCTGGTGCCAGACGCCCGGTTCAAGGTGGATCTGGGCTTCAACATCTTGCAGTCCGATACGGACCTGCCGGACAATGACAACAACGTGTACGGCTGGCTGGGCGGCGCCCTGCTCGGCACGCCGCTCTCTCGCAACGACACTGGAAACCCAAGCAGCGATGGTTGGTTCGGCTTTGCCCGCCAGTTTGAAGCGATCAGTTCCATCAAGAACACCGTGTCCTCGCGTCGCGCGCAGGGCGTGGTGACGCTCAACTACCAGCCGGTCGACTTTTTCACCAACCGTTTCACCGTCGGTGTAGACCTGGCGCGTGATGAGATCGGCCGATTCTTCCCGCGCAACGACGTCGGCCAGTATCAGGGCAACGCAAACACCGGCGACAATACCCAGACGCGGTTCGGCTTTGACCGCTACACGCTCGACTTCCTCAGCAACGTCAAGGGAAGCTATGGTGCTGAAGATGAATGGGGGGTGAATCTGTCGGGCGGACTCCAGAGCATCATTACTCGCTCCGACAACACCTTTACCAACGGCTTCGGCTTCACGACCAATGCGGCCAACAGCGTGTCCAACGCGTCCACGCGCACTGGAGGTCAGTCGTTCAGCGAAGAGAAGTCGCTCGGCTACCTCGGTGAGCTGCAGATCAGCAGCCGTGATCGCCGCTTCGTGCAGCTTGGCGCGCGGATCGACCAGAACTCGTCGTTTGGCGAAGGTGCTCCGTCGTTCTTCCTGCCCAAAGTAGGTGCTTCGTGGGTCGTGTCTGAAGAAGGGTTCTTCCAGCCTCTGCTGGGCGCTCTGACGCAGCTGCGTCTCCGTGCAGCGTGGGGCAGCACTGGTCGCTCGCCGAATCCTGGTGCGTCACTGACCACGTTCTCCGCGGCTCCGTTCGCCATTACGGCCTCGCAGAGCGCAGGCGCAATCCCGCTCAATCCCGGCAATGACTCGCTCAAGGCCGAGCGCGGCACTGAGTTCGAGGCTGGACTCGATGCCTCGGCGTTCGACGATCGCGTCAGCCTTGAGCTTACGTACTTCAACAAGAACACGCGCGACCTGCTGCTGAACCGCCCCCTTCCGCCGTCGCTTGGCTTCCTGGCCAATCCATTCGCGAACATCGGCGAAGTTTCCAACACGGGCATCGAGCTTTCGTTGCGGGCCAACCTGATCAGTACCGAAAACTTCGATTGGGAAACGACGATCGGTGGCAACACGCTGAACAACGAGCTCGTCAGCCTTGGCGAGATCAATCCGTTCGGCACCACCTACCGCTTCACCGAGGGCTACCAGCTCGGTTCGCTCGTCACCAAGACGATCCGATCGATCGATGAAACAACCGGTGTGGTGACAGTGGCCGATACGCTCGAGGTGTTCGGTGGCACGCTGCCGACGCGCGAGTGGAACTGGTTCAACACGTTCACCGTGTTCAAGAACTTCCGCATTTCCACGCTGCTCGATTCGAAGACCGGCCATCGTGTGTTCAACAACACGGCCTTCTTCCGTGAGACGCAGCTGGTCCGCGACGCCAACCGCGTCGATCCGGACCTGCTCTCCCGTCGTGAGCGCCTGCGCCGCTACGGCAATGACACGCCCGGCCAGCCGGCCTTCGTTCAGGAGGATGGAAAGGCGACGAGCGTGAACGAAGTGCGCGAGGCGTACTTCCAGTCGGGCGATTTCGTTCGCTTGCGCGAAGTGTCGCTCAGCTATTCCTTGCCGGCGAACGTGACCTCGCGCCTCGGTATCCTCAGGGGCGGCACGTTTACGATCGCCGCGCAGAACCTGGCGCTCTGGACCGACTACGAAGGCGCCGATCCCGAAGTCGTCTCGAACCTTGGCAACGACTTCGATCGACAGGACTTCCTGACGCTGCCGAACCCGCGTCGCTTCGTGTTCAAGACCAACTTTATCTTCTGAGCGATACCTACATGACACACATTTCACGCACGCTCCGAGCAGGCGCCGCCGCGTCTCTGCTCGGCTTGAGCATGATCGGATGCTCGGACTTCCTCACGGTCAAGAATCCGAACGTTATCAACGCGTCCGCCATCAATCCGGTGAATGACGCGCCAACCCTGGCCGCTTCTGCGCAGCAGAACTTTGCGGTCGCTCTGGGCTGGTTCGCGATGTACCAGTCATGGTTCGTCGGGGAAGCAACGGTGGCTGAAACGTTCCCCACACGCAACGAGTACGGCCGTCGCGAAGTGGTGAACACCAATGGCTCGCACAATGGAGACCTATGGAGGCCGATCTCCGTGGCGCTCTCCTCGGCGGCGTCGGTCGCCGAGCTCGAGCTGCCCGAGCCAGGTAGCAACATCAACCTCGCTCGCGCGTTTGCGTTCAAGGGCTACAGCTTTTTGGTGATGGCCGAAAGCTTCTGTACGGGAGTCGCCCGCGGAGGACCGGAACTGACCACAATCGCCATGCTTGACTCCGCGGTGGCCGCGTTTCAGTCGGCCGTAAGCATCGGCGCTGCGAACGGCACCGCGAACGGTGTTGCGCTCGCCAACCTCGCGCGCGTCGGTCTTGGCCGAGCGCATCTGCAGGCCGGTCGTGGTTCGCAGGCTGTCGCGGCAGTTCAGGAGGTTCCCGCAGGCTTCGTGTTCAACCTCAACTATGTGGACGACTCGGGTAACCGCACGCGTCTGGGCAATCGCCTGTGGCAGTTCACGCTCGACCGTGGATCGATCAACGTTGCCGAGGCGTTCCGGATTACGGGCGATCCGCGCATCAAGTTCAAGGCGCCGTCGCAGCACAGCTTGACGCCGCAGGATGCGATCTCCGCCGGTCCGTTTTTCATCCAGGACAAGTTTCCGGCGTTCAACACCCCGATTCGCCTCGCCTCGCGCCTGGAAGCGGACTACATCGTGGCCGAGGTTGGTGGAACTGCGGCTCAGTTGGCGTTGATCGCCGCGCGTCGAGCGGCGAACAACCAACCCGTGTACTCGGGCCCGACCACGCCGCTTGCCGTGCTGACCGAACTCATGGAGCAGAAGGGCCGCGATTTCTACCTCGAGGCCAAGCGCATGGGTGACTTTCGCCGCAATCCGCAGGCCGTGCTGAACGTGCCGGTTGCCGGCGCGCCGTACTTCAAGCCGGGGTTCTCCCCAATCGGTAATCAGACGTGCTGGCCGCTTCCGGACGCGGAGACGGACAACAACGAGAACTTCCGCGGGTAACTCATCGACCCGTCGATCATCGATCGCCGTCGAGGACGCACCACGTACGAAAGGCCGGTTCCGAGAGGAGCCGGCCTTTTGTGTTGCATTCCACGCACTATTTTGAGCGAGGATGCAAGCAAAAAACCGAGCGGACACTTCACGCTTGCCGGCGTAGGCTCAGCGGCGTTGCACGTACGACATATCCCCGGGGTGATCGACCGGCTTTTTACATATGATGCATGCAGAACTCCAGGTGCGAGCGCCGCTGCTCTGACCGCGGATCCGCAGAGTACCGGGGGCGACTCGATCGTGGCTGGTCTCCGGATGTGTCCCTGCCACTGGCGCCAGAGCGGTAGCATTCGAATCTTTCAGTCGTTCCCTTGCGTCGGCTGAGCTGCCGAGGGTTCCCGCACGCCTCCCGCCCCCTTCCCCGCTTGCCGCCATGACCAATCGCCGCGATTTCCTGACCCACCTCGGCCTTGCCGGTGGTGCGGCCGCCATCGGACTTGGCGCGCCGTCTGCCCTCGCTGCAGCGACGCCCCATCTGCCGCAGTTCAAGCGCCTGCCGTTGCAGTCGTCGGGCGCGCCGCGACACATCAAGCTGCTCATCCTTGGGGGAACGGGCTTCATCGGGCCGCATCAGGTGCGATATGCGGTGGAGCGTGGCCACGAAGTCACCATCTTCAATCGTGGCCGTTCTGCACCCGGCGTGTTCGAAGGCGTTGAAGAGCTGACGGGAGATCGCTCAACTGGTGACCTGGCTTCACTGTCAGGACGCAAGTGGGATGCGATCATTGACAACTCGGCCTCGCGCGCTGACGCACCGATGTGGGTGAAGGACAGCGCGAGCAAACTGCGCGATTCGGCAGATCAGTATCTGTTCATCTCCACGCGCTCGGTGTTCTCGGACCTGAGCCAGGTGCCGGGCACGGTAAATGCGCCGCTGCTCAACAAGACGAATACGCCCAACTGGACCGAAGGCCGGCCATATCCGTATGGACTCGCCAAGGCGCTGGCCGAGGCAGAGGCCAAGGCGGCATTCGGCGATCGCACGACCATCGTGCGCCCGGGCTTGATCATTGGCCCGGGTGACGACACCGATCGCTTTACCTACTGGCCCGTCCGCATCGAACGCGGCGGCGAAATTCTCGCTCCGGGCGATCCCGAGAACGATCGCGTGCAAGTCATCGATGTGCGCGACCTGTGCGAGTGGGCCGTGCGACTCTGCGAAACCAAGACGTACGGCACGTTCATGGGCATCGGGCCGCAAAACGGTCGCTCGATGGCGGAGTTGCTGTACGGCATTGCGGGGGTGACCACCGCGCCGCTCACCTGGACGTGGGTGCCGCGCGAGTTTCTTGCGCAGCATCAAATGCGCGCGTACTCGGAGATGCCGGTGTGGCGTCCGCCGACTCCGGGCTTCGAAGGCTTCGCGCGGTTTGACCTGAGCCGCGAAGTGGCCGCCGGCCTGACCTTCCGCTCGCTCGCCGACACGACCGAAGCGACGCTCGCATTTCATCATGCACGCGACGCGGAGCGCAAAGCGACGTTGCGGGCGGGCGCGTCCGCCGAGAAGGAGGCGGCGGTGCTGCAGGCGTGGAAGAACCGGGCGGGCCGCTAGCGACCGGCAGTTTCCACGACCGACCTGTCGCATTGGAGCCGACGGAACGCATCCGTTCCGTCGGCCGGCTTGGACCGCTTCTCTTCTCGCGGTGCTCCGATGCCATTGAGGACGTCCACGCTGAGTGGCTTGAGCTGCTGCGCGCTGCTCCAGCCGCTGATCTGGACGACGCGTTCGCGATTGAGTGAGTTGGTCATGGGACACACCCTTCGCAGCGCCACACCGGACCTTGCGAATGCGAGCGCGACGACGCGCACGTCGGCAAGCGGAACACTGTCGCCGAAGGAAATCACATTCGGCGGAATTGCCGTGCTTTCGTTCGATGATCCGACGATCCGAACCTCGAAGCCGAGAACTCGCAGCGCGTCTTCGAACGACCGGGAATCCGTGGGAAGGGCCGTCACATGTATTTGCACTGGAGCGCGCGCCTCCTCGGGACGCGCGGCAATGGCTTCCTGCAAGTGAACGCTCGCGTTCAGACTGTTGCGGACCGCAACACTTGTCGTGTCGCGCAGGCCCCAGTCCTTCCCAAGGGCGCGCAACAGCGCGTCGATGGTGTCACGGGCCTGACGAAGCGAGTCGAACTGAGCCTGCGTGACGACGAGAGCCTGCTTGAGCTCTGAGTTTTCCTGGCGTTTGAATGCCGAGTACGCAGCTCCGCTCACGATGAGTGTCAGCGCCAGCAGTCCCTGGAACGCTCGAAGCTGAAGACGCTGGCGTGATGCCTTCAGGTACTCGTCGACAACCGGTGTCGTTGGCCTCATGATGGGAAGCGCAGACTCCGATTGGGCAATATGGACCATGCTGATCACACGCAATTCGCGATACGCGCGAACGATGCGGTTCATATTGGCGAACAGTAGCAATCGGCTGGGACGTCCATTCCGGTCCCACTCTTCGGCGGACTTGGTGAGTGTGCTGTCGTTCTTTGCCTTCCACTGCCTGTTGTCGTTTTCGATTGGACCGATGAGACGATCATGCGCGAGCTCGTACCACATTGCACCACGCCGTTCGTCGCGCCGAACGATGTAGCGATTCTCGAGCTCGTCGAGTGCGGCCGCGGGAACGCCTGACTCGACTTCGACGCCCATCAGGGATTGCGCGCGCACACCGTTGTTGATCAGCTCTTTCCCCACGAACATGCGAAGGGAACCTTCGTCGCATTGCGCAGCGCGCGACGATTCTCCAATCGCGTGTGCGTAGTATTCGCCGAGTGCACTGTCCACGTCACCGACGTTGTCGATGTCCTGCGCACCGATGCGATCCGCGTCAGATGACAGTCGTCGCCAGAGGTTTGTGCACACGACCTGCAGGTGAACGGGCTCGATATAGGGGCCCTGCACATTCACGACATCGCCCGATCCGAGTTGTCTGCGTACGGTGCGCAGATCATCCACAAGCTGGTCCACGGCGGCATCGCTGTACTGCACGCCCGCGCCGATCGCAGGGCCGCGTATCGCTTCGGTGGCGGCCCGGCGTGAAAGCAACTCCAACCGAAAGCGGTGCGCCAGGCGAGTCGGCAGCAAATGGTGGTACGAGACCAATCCGCCGATGAAGTCGTCTCGCATGCTGATGAGCGCCCAGCGATTTCTGTTGTGCAGCACGATCCCCAACTGTCGAAAGAACTCCTCCTTCGCCGGCGCATCGGCAGGGTCGAGCGTGAACATTTCCTCGAACTGATCGACGATGAGCAGGTCGGGATTCTCCCTCGCGCGCTTGTCGTATCGCTCGAAGTATTCGATGAGCGACAGGCGAGTCAGATCCGCGTCCGTCTGCTGATATCCTGCCTCCAGGTCCATGATGGTGCTGCGCACATATCGATTTGGCGCGCTCGGGTCATCATCTGCGGGAGGATGCGAAACACGCGCCACCGGGAAGACATTGAAGCCTTCCTCGATGAGCATCGGGATGAGCGCGGCCTGGATCAGCGAAGACTTCCCCGCACCGGACTGCGCGTGCAGCAACACCACGCGCTCGGCCAGCAGCAGGTCGAACAACGCCCCGGTCTCACGCGTGCGACCAAACAGCTTCTCGTTGAGCCGGAAGGCGCGCGGGCCGACATACGGATTCGGCCGATTGTTGAAATGGACGGTGGCCGGTTCGAACAGGTGCGGACTCATGCGACGCTCGCGGTAGGCGCGTGATAGTGAGTGTCGAGTTCCGCGAGGAAGTCTGCGACTGATCCCCAATAAATCCGAATGCGCTCATCCGCGAGGTACTGTGCGAGATAAGCCCGCGCACTTTCAGGATCGTCGAACTCGGATTCCTCCGGATCAACCTGCACGGCGACGTGTTCGAAGCTGCGAAGCTTCGCGGCACCCTCCTGCTTGAGGATGAACCGAAAGAGTGTGCGGAAGGCCCAATCATCTGGCTGGAATCCGAGAAACAGCAGCGAGCGTCGGCAAAGCGCCGCGCGCACCGCCCGTGGCACCGCGTCGGTTCGAGAGGCAGCGATCAGCGCGTCGGTAAAGTGGTCCTGCGAAATCACCAGACTGTCGGAGTACGCAGCAGAGCCGAAGAAATGATAGACGAGCGGACGCTCTGCGGTGGGCTCGTAATCGCGTTCGGTCGAGTAGATGGACGGGACATCGTCCATATCGGAGTTCCACGGCAGCGTTTCGGTAACGGGCTGCGCGTTGCGCTCAGGATTTCGCTCGATTGCGCGCTCGAGCTCGAAGTCCGGATTTGCGGTGACGTACAACGGAAACGGGAGTCGCGCGAGAATCGCGTGGGGCTCGGTACTGCCGATGTGCTGCGCCGCAAGGCTCAGAATGTCGCGTATCCGCGACTGCAGGTCGCGATCACGGGCGGTCGGCAGTAGCGGCTCTGCCAACGCGGGAGGCAGCACCGCGCGATAACGTTCCGCAATCATCTGGGTGATGAGTACGAGCATCTCGCGGCGCACGCTCGCTGCACCACGCGTGGTGGTGAGTTGCTGCGCGAGCAGCGATAGCATGTCCCGATCCCCGCGAGGGGCGCGAACGCGATACACCTGCGCGAGCCGGACCGCGAGTTCACGGCGCGATCCGGTGTGCAGTTCGAGCAGCGCGGGCCCGATGATCGGCGTGCACTTGCCGTTGGCGATCGAACTGACAATCTCCCGCCAATACTGGAACTGCTGACCGCCGTCGAATCCCGTCTTTCGAAAGAGCTCGCCGGTACGAAGTCGCATGAGCAACGTAGGCGCCCACCAGTCGAGCGAGATGGTTCGCACCTGCGACCGAGCCATGCTGACGGCGCGATCAATGGCACCGTCGATGGCGAGATGCCTGAAGAAGGAGGGTATGAAGGCGTTGACTGTCTCTACTGACACGTTGCCCTGCATCGCCAATACTGCCGGAATGCCGGCGCCGGCCAGTCGTGGGCCAAGGGCGGAGAAGGCGCCGTTCGCGCCGTAGTGGGCATCTGTCGTGCTGCCCGGTGCAGACCCCGCGCTCTGGCATGACGCCAGCACAACCAGTCGTGGACGCTCGCGCAGCTCACAGAGCCGTCGGGCAAACTCGTGGCCAGACTCTGGAACGGCGATGCCTTGTTCGTTCTCGAGGAACAGCATCGACCGCCCAAGTGGATCGAGCATACCGTGACAGACGAGCATGAGCACATCGTAGTCGGAGCCGAGCTGATCGATGATCCGGTTGAGCGTGACCGGGCCGACGGAGGACAGCAGCAGATCGGTCACCGCGATCCCGGTAAGCGCCTGCTGGACCCGCACCACTTCGACCGCCTCGTCGACAGCCGAGAGCGGTTGCCCATCCGGCGCGTACTCTGAGATGTCGCTCGGGCTGCTCACGACGAGCAGCACCTTGAGCGTGCTCGCGGACTGACGACGGTACAGCGGGCGGATGTCATTGCTCGTGATATAGCGCGAGAACACACGCCGACTGCCCGCAAAAAGCAGCTCACGCTCCTCGCCCGGGTGTCGCATGTCACGTGCGGTCTCCCACGCCACGCCATAGAGCGGCGCCGCATCGCGATGCACGTGGAGCCTTACGCGAAGATTATCGGCTCCGACCGCCGCCGTCGCCTCGTCGAGTGCGCGCTGCACCTTGGCGTCGAAGAGCAAGGCGCGTCCGAGCACCGCGCCATACTCGATGCCATCGCCGATCGACGGAAGCGATGACAGATTGAAGTTGGGATCGAGAATGCCACGAGTGTAGACGTCTCCAAGATCTTCGGAACGTGTGAAGCGCAGCTCCACCTCGTAGCCGGCGCTGAAT
The DNA here is from genome assembly GCA_041747275.1 of Gemmatimonadaceae bacterium. Taxonomy (GTDB): domain Bacteria; phylum Gemmatimonadota; class Gemmatimonadetes; order Gemmatimonadales; family Gemmatimonadaceae; genus JAABRT01. The sequence continues at coordinate 17,195 of JBGTFN010000505.1, forward strand.
CCCCGGCGCAACGTCACTTCGAGCTGAGCAGCCATGAGTTACAACTCGTGACGGGTTGCGTGCGGTTGGGATCGCGGCGGGCGCGCAACCGGGACAAGCATTGAGTGAACGCGAGTCATGACGGCACAATGCGGGCTGCAGGATCGCCGATGACGACATAGTTGGCCGCGTCGGTCCTCGAGAGCACGAGTTCGGCTACTTCGTCGTCGTTACGCTTGCCGAACTTTCGAAGTCGAAGTGCATTCGCGAGCGAGTTCGCGATCTCGTTGCACTTCACGTTGAGCACGTCGATCGCCGCGCCAACACGCCAGCCGTCCGAGAGCTTGAGCATCACTTCCTCGAATGCCTTGATCTGCATTCCTGCGCCCGGTCGCCAGAAGGATGTCGACCACGCGCGCTCGACGTGGCCTACCACCGCCCCGGCGCCAGCAGCAAGCAATCGCTCCGGCAGCGCTGCCACGAACGGCTCGGGTGTGAGAGCACGCAGGGAGGAATCTTCGAGCGGCAGGAATTCGTCGAGCGGTGGAGTGCCTCCCGTATAACACGCAAACAGCACCGCAATCATGCCACGCAGACTTTCATCGGTGCCAACGTCACCGCCTGCGAAGTACTCAGTTCCCATGAGCTCCCGAGCAACATCCTGCTGTCCGGTCCAATCCTGCGTGACGAGCGCGCCTTGCAGTGCACGTTGACCGGTGTCACCCGACTCCAGTGCGAGCCCGTGAGAAGCCGTGAACAACAGCGAGGGCGCGCGGGTCTCAGCGACAAGCGAACGCAGCGCGGCCTTTGACGCCTGTGCGCCAAACTGCCGCGCGACCTGCCATAGGGGCCGTCGGGAGCGCAGCGAGTCGGCCAACGGCGTGGCGAGGTGCAACAAGCTGCGCTCGGTTGACACATCGCCCGGGTTCGCGGGAGCGAAGAATGCGGCGTTCGATTCGTGCCGAACATCAGACTGCTCGCGATTTACGATGGCATGGGCGTAACGCTCGAGCTCATCAAGCGATGAGAACTCCACCCGCCCGACTGCATGCCTGGAGGAAAGCTCCGTCTGCACGGCGAATGAGATGTCGACCGGCGACGCGACCAGCAGCAGGAAGTACGGCACCTTCTCCACCGCGACGGGTCCTTCCGCATCACCGAATCGCGCGAGGAATGCTCGTCCTGTCTCATCGCGCCGCACACCATCCGATTCCGCAAACTGCTTGTAGAGCGGTCCCGATTGCTGCGCTCGCCATTCGAGCAGCCGACTCAGCGCACGCTGCTTGTCAGCGGCTCGTGTGTCATCCGCGGCGAACACGACACCCCAGCCAGCCTGATCCAGCGCATTCGCATCCACGCCGTATCCGACGCCGAGTGTCGGCTTCGAGGCATGTCGCGCGATCGCAAGAGCAGACAGCTCGGCGGGCGTGAATGCCCGACCCTCGGCGAGTGCGCACAACTGTTCCGCAGTAGGCCCGGCGATCGCGTAGCGACTGGTCCGGAACTGCACGCCGTTGCTGGCGATCAAGCCAGGCGGGTCGTCGAACGTGGAGTTCGGCAGAAGCGCGCGAGCGGTCATTGGCGTGCCGAGGAGGGCGGCCGGAGGTGCCGGGAACGTGACTGCCGCACAGGCAGCAGTTCGCTATAACATACGGCGCCGTAACGATGTAGCCAGAGGCATATGCACTCTCCTTCCGAATTCCCGAAGTGGCGAACTCAGGTGTTCGCCGGCTGATCAGGAAGCGTGAATCGGAATGTGGACCCCGCCCCGAGTTCGGTTTCGACGGTGACGACACCATCGTGCGCTTCGACAAACGCCTTGACGATGGCGAGCCCAAGTCCCAGACCACCGGACTTTTCGTTGTCCGTGCTGTGCTTGAGGAAGACTTGCGCCAGCTTGTCGGCAGGGATTCCCGCGCCATCATCACGTACATAGCACGTGACGACATCGCCCGCATCGGAGCGCGTGGCACCGATCACAATCTCGCCGCGCGGCGTGTACGTGATGGCGTTCGCAATGAGGTTCTGGAGGATCCGACGCAGCAGCGTGGCGTCTGCATTCACGACCAACTCTTCGGGCACTTCGTTGACAAGACTGGTGGAACCGGAGCCCGCCACGGGATGCAAGTCGTGCAGCAGTGATTCGACCAGCGGCCACAGATAGAATGTGCGCCGTTCGACTTTCGCTCCGACCTCAGTCTCGAGGCTGGAGTTTTCTTTGACGACACGGTCGACCTGCGCCTGGATCGTGGCCACGCTACGGTCGAGCGTGCGAAACATCTTCTCCGCATTCGGCAGCGATGCAACCGTGTCGGCGAGCATCGTCTCCAGGACGCGAGCGGAGAGCGACACCGCATTGAGCGGAGTGCGCAGGTCGTGCGCCACAAACGCGAGATACTCCTGCCGTCGTTGCAGGACTTCGAGCGCCTGGTGCGCGGCGAAGGCTTGGACGGCGGAGCCGATGGCGCTGTCGAGCACCCGATTGAGCACGTGAAACGGCATGCCCTGCATGCTCAAACCGTGTCGTCCGGCGAGGTCGTGGATGCAGCCGCGCAGCATGTTGTATTCCGCGACGACTTCCTCGATGTCGAACTCGTCCTTGAATCGTTGTACGCCGTGAGCGGGTGGACTGGCATCAAGCAGCGCGTCCGCGATAGTCTCCCCGGAGCCACGTCGCAACGCCTGCACCAGTTCCGCGAGCAGATCGGGAATGTGGTCGTTGAGCGTCGGCGTATCGAGCTCGGAAGCTGAGGGCAGCTCGCGCACCTGTTCTCGCCAGCGGCGGAGCAGGTCTTCCTGTTCATTCTCGATGTGATCCGCGAGCGCGTGCAGAACGACCTTGGACATCAACTCTCCATGACTCCGAGCGGGGAGAGCCCGGCACGCGCGGAGTGCGCAATTCAGGCTCTCCAGTATAGCGAGGACGGGTCGAGAGACACCGTCAGTTTCGTGCGCTACCACACACTCTGGCGATCTCTGCTACAGCCGGTCTGAATCGTCCATCGTCCGCGCTCGCCCCACAAACCGCAAGGCGACGGCGAGGGCCAGCAGTGCAATGCCCACCCAGCGCTGCCACTCGACTCCAGTCCGCATTCCCGCGACAAAGAACACCAGTGCCATGATCGTGATCGCGAGCTTGATGCGCGTCATGGTGGTCACGTGCGGCTACTCCGCCGGCTCGGCCGGAAGGTCGGCGACGGCGGCCACCGCATCCGGCACATCGAGCACGATGCGAAGCACCGAGGTGGAGTACACCTTGCCCTGCGCATCCGTCTTGAGGGACAACGTGCCGCCGCCGTCGAGCGCGCCGTGCAGCAGGAAGTTCACCGCCCCGAGATTCGGCAGCTCGAACCGCTCCACCTTGCCGGAGATCTGGCCCGCATAGTGCTTGGTCACAACATCTGCGGTAAGGTAGCGATCGAGCACCGGATACCATTCCGGACGCAGCGCGATCACGCCAACGTTGGCCGTGTCTCCCTTGTCACCGCTGCGCGCGTGCGCGATGTCGAGCAGTCGTACATGCATGCGCTTCACTCCAGGATGTCAACGTGAGTCGAGACGGCGCGCTTGTCGATCAGCGCTGGCCAGTACGCGACGATTTCCTCCACCTTCGGACGTCCCCCGGCGAAGCCTGTGACACTTGGCGGACCATTGAGCACGAGCGGCGCGAGTTCACGCGTGAAGCGCTCCACAGCACTGCGATCCGGTCCGCGCACGCCGATGCGAAGCTGCACTTCCGGCACATCGCCAGGCGTGCCCGCGAGCGAGCCATGCGTGGACGACACTCCGACGAACTCGGTGAGAATATGGTCGAAGTGCAGACCGAGGTTGTCCAGACGTTCCCGCAGCACGCGGTCAGCCAGTTGCGCCTTCTCCATCGCATCGGGCCACGAATACACGAGCGTTCCCACCGCCTTGTAGCCCGCGCGATACGCGATTGACACCTTGAGAAACGGCGTGGATGGGCCACCGGTGATACCGTGCACGCGCACGCGGTTGTCACCGTCGGCTGCGACACGGATGCTGGTGAAGTCCGCCACCACATCCGGCGTGATGTAGCTGTGCGGGTCTCCCATCTCGTACACCAGCTGCTCAGTCACGCTCGGCACGCTGACGCGGCCACCCGTGTTTGGGTGCTTCGTGATGACAAAGGTGCCGTCGGCGTGCGCTTCAGCGATCGGATAGCCGACGTTGGCCAGGTCGGGGATGTTGCGCCACTCGTGCAGGCAATTTCCGCCCGATGCCTGTGCGCCGCATTCGAGGATGTGTCCCGCAACGATTCCGGCGGCGAGCTTGTCCCAGTCCTCCGCGCCCCATTTGAACTCATGTCGCAGTGGGGCCATCGTAAGTGCGGTATCCGTGCTGCGGCCCGTGATCACGACATTCGCCCCGCGCTCGAGCGCTTCGACGATCGGTGTGGATCCGATGTATGCGTTGGCCGACAGCACGCGGTCACGCACCGTGGAGAGCGGCTCACCGGACTCCATGTGCTTGAGTTCGTGCCCGGCCTCCAGCAGTTCATCGAGACGCGGCAACAGATCATCACCAGTGACGACACCCAACTTGAGCTTGCCGCGCACACCGGCCTTGTCGGCCGCTGCGAGCACCGCATGTGCGCACGCCACGGGATTCACGCCACCAGCATTGGCGATCACCTTCACGCCGCGTTCAGCAACCGCTGTGAACACGCTCTCCATCGCACCGATGAAGTCGCGCGCGTATCCCATGTTCGGATCGCGTTCCTTCTGCTTCTGCACGATCGACATGGTGACTTCTGCGAGGTAGTCGAGCATCAGGTAATCCACCCGGCCGCCCTCCACCTGCCGGCGCGGCGCCTCGAGCCAGTCGCCCCAGAACCCCTGGCCACTGGCGACGCGGACAACCCGATCCTGCGTATTGGTATCAGTCATGACGTTATCGAACGAGTAACGGCGCGCTTACGCGCCGCTCATCGGCATGGGAGGCAACACGAACGCGCCGAGGTGCGGTCCGGGGTTGTGCAGCGCTGCGCGCAGCGCGAGTGCAAGCAGGTCACGCGTATCTTCGGGGTAGACGATCGCGTCGATGAATCCGCGCGCGCCGGCGTAGCGCGCATCGAGTTGCTCTTCGTAGTCGGCACGCATCGCGTCGGCCGAGGCGAGCACTGCCTCCGACGGTTGAACGCCGGCCTGCTTTGCCTTTTCGAACGTTGGTCCGTGCACGGCCTGCACTGCAGACGCGCCTTCCATGACGGCCATGCGTCCCGTGGGCCATGACAAAATGAAGTCGGGATCGAAACCCTGCCCCGCCATCGCGTAGTATCCCGCGCCACTGGCGTGATTGACCGTGAGCACGATCTTGGGCACGCGCGCGCACGCCATCGCTTCCACGAAGCGAGCGCCGGCGCGAATGATCCCTTCGTGTTCGGCATCCGGTCCCACCATGAAGCCCGATACATCCTGCACGAACAGGATCGGCAATCCCTGTCGATCGCAGCGATCAATGAAATACGCGACCTTCTCCGCGCTCTCGGCGTAAATGATGCCACCGAAGCGCGGTCGTTCGCCCGGACGTCCCTTGATGAGGCCACGCTGATTCGCGATCACGCCGACCGGGATGCCCTCGATGTGCGCGTCACCGCACATGATCTCCTTCGCGAGATTCGGCTGGAACTCGTCGAGCTTGCCATCGTCGAGCACGGCGCGCAGCAGATCGTGCATGTCGTACTGCATGCGATGATCCGAAGGCAGCATGTCGTAGAGACTTTCGGGATCTGTCGCGGGACTCGTGTCGCTCACCGTTGCGGGACGGTGCACGGGTGCGGGCAAGCGGCCGATGAGATCGCGCAACTTGGCAAGGCACTCGTGATCGTCTTCAACCGCGTAGTGCGCGACACCACTCACTTCGGTGTGCGTGACGGCGCCGCCAAGAGTCTCGCCGTCCACTGTCTGACCTGTCGCGCCCTTCACGAGATTGGGTCCGCCCAGTCCCATGAACGACGAACCCTTCACCATGAGGATCACATCGCTGAGCGCGGGCAGATATGCACCTCCGGCGACACACTGCCCCATGACCGCCGCAAACTGCGGAATGCGCAGGTAGCGCCGCATTATGGAGTTGTAGTAGAAAATGCGCGCTGCACCGTACTGTCCAGGGAAGACGCCGCCCTGGTACGGCAGGTTCACGCCTGCGGAGTCCACGAGGTATACAATGGGCACCCGGCAGCGCATGGCGACTTCCTGCGCGCGCAGGATCTTGGTGATCGTTTCGGGCCACCACGAACCGGCTTTCACTGTCGCGTCGTTTGCGACGACGACCACTTCCCGCCCGTGCACCGTGCCGAGGCCTGTGATCACGCCAGCAGCCGGCGCCTGTCCGTCGTAACGATCGTGCGCGACAAGCAATCCGATTTCGAGGAACGGCGCGCTGTCGTCGAGCAATCCGGTGACGCGCTCACGCGCCGTGCGCTTTCCCTGCTCGTGCTGCTTGGCAATGCGTGCGGCACCGCCACCCTCGCGCAGCTTGGCCTCGAGCTCGCGCACTTCTTCCGCGAGCTGTCGCAGTCGAGTACTCACGCCTCCTGCGCCTTGTGTTCGGCGAACCACGCGCGAATGAAGTCGACGAGATCCTGTGTGCTCGTACCCGGCCCGAAGAGGCGACCAATGCCGCGCTCCTCGAGGGCAGCCATGTCCTCTTTGGGAATGATCCCACCGCCCGTGAGCAGGATGTCGTCGCGACCTGCTTCGACGAGCAGGTCGTGCACGCGAGGGAAGAGCGTCATGTGGGCACCCGACAGAATCGAGAGGCCGACGACGTCGACATCCTCCTGCACCGCCGCTGACGCGATCATTTCGGGCGTCTGGTGGAGCCCGGTATAGATGACTTCCATTCCGGCGTCGCGGAGAGCGGCGGCGACCACCTTGGCGCCGCGATCATGACCGTCGAGGCCTGGCTTGGCTACGAGAACTCGAATAGGACGGGACATCAGGTGAAGTTAGGGGGTTTCCTTACGGGCGACCAGCAGCATCTCTCCCGAGCGACGACCGAGCGAACGTTCCGACCATCCGTCGAACGCCTGCTCCACGACCAATCCGACTTCCGCGAGCCGCTCGCTGAGGTGCGTGGCGGAATAGAGACGGATTTTGTGCTCACGCTCACCATCGCCAGCAGGGCCGCGCCAGGTGGCGTGCACGTGGAGAAATCCGCTCAGCGCGTCGAAGCGGCGTTCCTGCGCGAAGACGGTTCCATCCGCGGTCGTCCACCAATCGCGTGACAAGAACCTGGCCATCACGCCGTCGCGACTGCCGCCATGCCACACGAGCAGGCCGCCGGGCTTCAGCACACGCGCAAACTCCGACAACACACGCCGATCCTCAGCAGCATTGTCGAAGAAGCCGAACGACGTGAACAGGTTGACAACCGCATCGAAGCGCTCGCTCCAGCGCTTTGGCAGCGCACGCATATCGCCACGCGTGTATCGCAATAACGGGCCCGTTCCGCGCGTGCGAGCGACTCCCAGCAGTTGCTCGGAGTAATCGAGTCCATCAACATTGTAGCCGTTCTCCGCGAGCAGGTGCGCGTGGCGGCCCTGCCCGCACGGACAATCGAGCACGCGTGCGCCCGAAGGAAGTTCGCCAAGCAACTCCACGAGCCGCGCCACCTCCTCGCGGTCTCGCGTTGCAGTAAACAGCGGCTCGTACTCGTGCAGGTATTGCGCGTCAAAGTGGGTGGTCCACCACGGCGCGGTCTTGCGAGCCGGCCTCAGAAGAACACCGGCTCGCGATACGCGCCGAATACATCTTCAAGCGCAGCGCGAATCTCGTACAGCGTGCAGTAAGCGCGGGCGCACTCGAGGATGTAGGGGACCACATTGTCGCTGCCACGCGCCGCTTCACGCAGTGCGTCGAGGCTCGCTGTGACGCGCTCCTGATGACGCGTGCTGCGCAACTTCGCCATCAGTTGGCGCTGCTCGATCTCGGCTTCGGCGCCAACTCTGAGCAGTGGGATTGTAAGCTCTGGTTCATCGGTCACAAACTCGTTGACGCCAACCACCAGCTTGCGACGCTGTTCGATTTCCCACTGCTGACGCGCAGCCGCTTCGGCGATGCGCTTCTGGAACCAACCGTCTTCGAGGCCACGCACGACGCCGCCGGCTTCGTCGATCTGCTCGAAGAGCGCTTCCGCCTCGGCCTCCAGCTTGTCGGTGAGCGCTTCGACGTAGTAGGACCCGCCAAGCGGGTCGGCCACGTTGGGCACGCCCGTCTCGTACGCGAGCACCTGCTGCGTGCGCAGCGCCACCTGCACCGCCTCTTCGCTCGGCAGCGCCAGCGTTTCGTCCATGCTGTTCGTGTGCAGTGACTGCGTGCCGCCGAGCACCGCGGCGAGGCCCTGGTAGGCAACTCGTACGACGTTGTTCATTGGCTGCTGCGCAGTGAGCGTGACTCCCGCGGTCTGGGAGTGAAAGCGCATGATCCACGAGCGGGGATTCTTTGCGCCGTAACGATCACGCAGGTGACGCGCCCAGATTCGCCGTGCTGCGCGCAGCTTTGCGATCTCCTCGAAAAAATCGTTGTGGATGTCCCAGAAGAACGAAAGCCGCGGCGCGAAGTCATCGACGTCGAGACCGCGCTCGATGCCGCGCTCCACATAGGTGAAACCATCGGCGAGCGTGAACGCCAGCTCCTGCGCTGCCGTCGAACCGGCCTCGCGGATGTGGTAGCCCGAGATGGAGATGGTGTTCCAGGACGGCGTGTGCTTCGAGCACCACTCGAACATGTCGATGATCAGTCGCAGCGCGGGCTCGATCGGGAAGCACCAGGCATGCTGCGCCATGTACTCCTTGAGGATGTCATTCTGCACGGTGCCCGCCACCTTCTCGAGCGGCACGCCCTGTTTCTCGGCCGCGGCCACGTAGAAACAGAACAGAATGATCGCCGGTCCGTTGATCGTCATGGACGTGGTGACGCGATCGAGCGGAATGCCAGCGAAGAGCGTCTCCATGTCAGCGAGCGACGAAATCGACACACCGCACTTGCCGACTTCACCTTCCGAGCGCACGTGGTCGGCGTCGTAGCCCATGAGCGTCGGGAAGTCGAACGCCACCGAGAGGCCCGTCTGTCCCTGCGCGAGCAGATACTTGAATCGCTGGTTTGTCTCGCGCGCCGTGCCGAAGCCGGCAAATTGGCGCATCGTCCACAGCTTGCCACGGTAGCCGGTGGCGTGGATGCCACGCGTGAACGGCCACGTGCCAGGCGTTTCGAACGCAGTGCCGGCGGAGCCTTCAAGGTCGAGCGCCGTGTACAGTGGCGCCACTTCGCTCGCGGAGTTCGTGTATGCCACTTCGCGCGTGCGCGAGCTCTCGTAGCGGCTGCGCCACTCGGCGACTTCGGCGCGCAACTGGGCCAGCTCTTCCTGCTGCTGGCGCACGACATCTTCCATGTCCGGGATGCTTGTCATGAGTCCGATTCCGTGTTGGTGCCTGAGAGCAACGAGCCACTGCGCGCCAGCAGACTGTCGGCGACATGAAACGGCGCCATCGCGCCTGACTCGAGTTCGGGAAGCCGATCCTCGAGCCACGCGACCGTCGACGCGTCCTTCCAGAGTCGCTGCGACACCTTGAGTTCGACGGCCTCACGCACGCGTTCGCGCATGCGATCGCGTCGCCGCGTCTGCAGCTCTCCGCTTCTGTCAAGATAGCCATGGTGCCGCGAGATGGCGTCGATCAACTCGTCGACGCCTTGCTTCTGTACGGCAATCGTGCGGAGCACCGGAGGCGTCCAGGCGCTCGCCTGCTCGTCGTGAGCGGCCTTCCGGGCAGCGCGCGCGGGGTTCATCGCATCCCGCAGCGCCTCCTTCTCCGATTCAGCGAGCGAGCGCAGGTCAACGCCATGATGCGCCGCTGCCTCGTGTCCGTGAGCAGCGCCGGGACGCAAGCCAAGCATGAGCTCGAGGTCGTTGCGAAGGCGGTCGGCACCCGGACGGTCGGCCTTGTTCACCGTGAAGATGTCGGCGATTTCCATGACGCCGGCCTTGAGCGTCTGGATCGAGTCTCCGGACTCCGGCACGAGTACCACGAGCGTGGTATCGGCAGTGCGCGCAACGTCGAGTTCGCTCTGGCCCACGCCAACGGTCTCGATAAGAATGATGTCCATTCCGAAGGCGTCGAGCACATCGCACACATCACGCGTGGCACTGGCCAGCCCGCCCAGCGAGCCACGTGTGGCCATGGAGCGAATGAACACGCCTGGATCGAGCGCCACCTCCTCCATGCGGATGCGATCACCCAGCAACGCACCGCCGGTGAATGGCGACGTAGGATCGACGGCGATCACGCCCACCGTGCGTCCGCTTTCACGCCAGGCCCGGACAAGCTGCGTGGTGATGGTGCTTTTGCCCGCACCCGGCGGGCCCGTGATGCCGATGCGTCGCGCGTGGCCGAGCCGCGGATGCAACGTGCTTGCAAGCACATCGAATCCCGGCCGATGGTTCTCCATGATCGAAACCGCGCGCGCGAGCGCCGCCGGCTTTCCCTTGTCGAAGTCTTCGAGCAGGCGATCGATGGTCGGCACACCCGTGTTGTAGGCAGTGGCGGTCAACGCGCGTCTCCGTTGTCGCGCGACGACGCGGGTTCATCGTGCTCGTCCCTGATTTCTCCCACCAGTTCCTCCAGCAAGTCTTCGAGCGTGATCAGGCCGACCACGCCACTATCGGCGCCCCGAACAATGGCCATCTGTCGTCGCGCCCTCAACATGTCATAGAGCAGGTCGCCCGCCGGCTTGAGCGAGTCGGCCTCAGCGATGGGGCGCAGCGTGGGACGTCCCTGACCCGCGACGACGAACACGTCGAACGCGTGCAGCATGCCGACCGGATGATCGAGCGAGCCGCGATACACCGGCACGCGGCTGAACCCTGACTCGGCGATGCGGCGCGCCATCTCGTGCTGCGGCAGCGATTCGTCGAGGGCGAAGATGCTGCCGCGGGCGGTCATGATGTCCGCGGCGATCTTGCCGCTCAACTGCACGACACCGGAAATGATCGCGATCTCCTCGCTCGCATCGAGGCCGTCGAGCGTGCCATCCTGCAGCAGCTCCTCGAGTCCTTCCCGGGTCGCGTCGCTCGCATCGGCACGCGCGGTGCTCTGCGGCGCGAAACGTCGAGCAATGAAGCGAGCAATACGGCGTGCGGCGAGCCGAACCGGCGTCAGTACAACAGCAATTGCTCGCAACATCGGCACGAACACCGGCACCAGTCGTGGCGCCCAGCGTCGGGCAACCGCACGGGGCAGCAGCTGTCCGAACGTGAGCACCACAAGCGCCAGCACGACCGCATCGCGAAGAAGCGCCCACGGGTCTCCGCTGTTGAGCAGGGCAAGCCCCGCGCCGGCCAGAAACACCACGAGCGCGACACCTGTGCCCGCAGTGAGCAGAAGCCGCTTGGGATGTTCGACGAAGCGCAGACTGCTGTCGGAATCCTCATCTTCATCACGCTCGATCCACGAACGCAGCCACAATCGATTGACCGCTCGCACCGCGGTCGCGCCGGCGGTGAGCAGCGCGACGACCAGCGTGGTGCTGAGGATGATGACGGTGCGCGTCAGCATTGAGCGGCCAGCGGTGAGATGCGCCGGTTCATGCGCGCCGCTCCAGAAACACGCGCTCCACCTTGCGACGCACCACTCGCTCGACGATCACGCGGAAGCCGTCGATTTCGAGCGTCTCTCCCGCGCGGGGAACGCGGCCCAGCAACTCGAAGATCAGCCCGCCAATGGTGCTCACCTCGACACGTCGGAAATCGTGGTCCAGCGCGTCGGAAAGGTCGTCGAGCGTGAGGCGACCGGACACCCAGTAGCGGACGCCGTCTTCCTCACTGATTTGCCGCTCCTCGTCGTCGTACTCATCGCGAATCTCGCCGACGAGTTCCTCGAGGATGTCCTCGATGGTGACCATGCCTTCCGTGCCGCCGTACTCGTCTACGACAATGGCAATGTGCGTGTGCGATGCCTTGAAGTCGCGCAACTGGTCGGCGATGCGCTTGGTGGACGGGATGTACCGCGGTTCACGCATGAGTCCGGGCCAGCCACCCTCGGGCTCCTGATCGGCAATGACGGCGCCCAACAGGTCCTTTGCATACAGGATGCCGACGATATCGTCGACTGTGTCCACATAGACAGGCACACGAGAGTGGTGTGCGCTGTTCAGCCGGTCCACGACCTCATTCCACGGTGTGTCCCGATCGATCGCCACCATATCGACGCGCGGCACCATGACGTCGCTCACTGTCGTCTCGCCAAAGTCGAATACACCCAACAGCAGGTCTCGCGTGACCAATGATACGGTCGGCTCGGCCTCTACGACCTGTCGAAACTGTTCCGCCGCCGTCTCGCGTGAATCGGCGGCGTCGTTTGCCGGCGTGATCAGGGCGTCGAAGATGCCGTCGAGCCATCCACCCAGCCACACCACGGGCGCAAGTAGCGTCTCGACGAGCCTGGTGAGCGGTGCCGCGTTGCCAGAGCTGCCCGCTGCGAAGACCAGGACCGAGTCGTCGCGGTTGGCGACATAGATGTTGCCGCTGGTGTCGACGTCGACACCGGTCGGGTACTCGAGTCCGGTCGCTGCTCCC
>JBGTFN010000506.1:0-2696 GCA_041747275.1 Gemmatimonadaceae bacterium
TGCGCAAAGCGCAACCCACCCGACGATGCAGCACGTGTCCCGACAATCGCGACGCTGCGCTGACCGGCGAGCGCGGGTGTGCCAGACATCCATATCACCGGCGGTATTGAGCGCAATGCATGGAATGCGACCGGATAGCGCAAATCGCCCGGCAGCACACACTCCGCACCGCACGACGCACCTCGTGCGAGATACACATTGGCACGCGCGCGCACGGCCGCAACCTGCGCATCGTCGAATGCCGCCAGCGCTCGTTCCGCACTGCCGCTTTCGGTGACGCGTTTCCGATGCTCCGTTGGACCAACGCCGGGCAGCAGCGACAGCGCGAGCGCGTCCCTCGTGAGCGTATGCACGATGTCAGGGCAGCATGATTTCCGTGCGCGACGGTTTGGCCGCCTTGGCCTCCGCCTCCGCCTTCTTGAGCGCCAACAGTTGGCGCCACCAGGCGTCGATCAACGCATCGAGACCAAGTCTGCCTGGCGCACTGATCGCGTACTTGCCGAACGCACCGGGCGCATCGATCTCCGGCACATACAGTTCGCCCAGCAAGTCGCATTTGGTGAAGACCACGCAATGCGGCTTCTCCGCAAGCTCCGCGGAATACTCGCGCACTTCGTGTCGCAGCTGATCGTATTCCGACTGCCAGTCTTCCGATTCGATGGAAATCATGAAGGCCAGCACTCGCGTGCGCTCGATGTGGCGAAGGAACTGCAATCCCAGTCCCTTGCCCTCATGCGCGCCCTCGATAATTCCCGGAATGTCGGCGACCACGAACGTGCGGTGATCACTGAGCGGCACCACGCCCAGATTCGGCGACAGCGTCGTGAACGGATAGTTGGCAATCTTGGGTCGCGCCGCAGACACAACCGACAACAGCGTGCTCTTGCCGGCGTTCGGTTGACCGACAAGGCCGATGTCGGCGATGAGCTTGAGTTCGAATTCCAACACGCGACGCACCCCTTCTTCGCCCGGCTGCCACTTGCGCGGCGCCTGCTGGGTGGCCGTCACGAAGAACGCATTGCCTTTGCCACCCCGTCCACCCTTGGCAAGGATGTGCTCCTCGCCATCGGCGAGCACCTCGCAGACAAATTCGCCAGTTTCCTGATCGCGCACGATCGTTCCCGGCGGCACCGGTAAGATGACGTCCTTGCCCGAGCGTCCCGTCATATTGGAGCCCATGCCGTGCTCTCCACGCTCGGCGATCCACGCATCGCGATACGTGAAGTCGAGCAGCGTGGCGAGATTGCTGTCGCCCTTGACGATCACGTCGCCACCTCGGCCGCCATCCCCACCGTCGGGACCGCCCATGGGATAGTACTTTTCGCGACGGAACGAACTGGCGCCCGATCCTCCGGTGCCCGCTTCGACCTTCACAACGACGCGATCAATGAACATGTGCTATTTCCCTTGCACGCGGGCCCACAGCCCCACGTAACGTTTGACATCATCAGCATCCAGCAGATCCGCGATCGCGAGCAGCGCCGCATCGACTTGCGCCGGCGACGCGCCCGCGTGAATCGCGCCATGCAGGTGCGAGTGCAACTGTCGGTCCTGTCGCGCGATCGCGCAGGCCGCCACGACACATAATTCGCGCCGGGCCAGGTCGAGTTGCGGACGACCCAGCACTTTTCCGTATCCTTCCACGATCATCCATGCATCAAGTGCGGGGTGCAACGCCTGAATGTTGTGCCGAAGCCGATCGTAAAACGGCCCGTACACCGCCGCACAGGTTGCCTCTCCGCGAGCCGTCAGTGCGGAGGCATCGAACTCGGTGCCTTCGTCGGACGCCGGCGCCAGCCTTGCTGAGAGGCGTCGCCATTCTCGCGCCGCATTGAGCGAACGTGGGAATCCGGCAAAGAGATACGTCTGCAGTATGACTTCTTCCACCCACACCGGATTCAGCCCCGACGCAACCGCCGCTGACAGAGCCTTACGCGTCTGCTGCTCCGATCCGCCCGCGAGCAGTGCCGCCAGACGGATCAGCTGAATCGTCTCTACGTCGAGCCGCTCCGGACGATCCGCAAGCGACGTAGCGATGATACGTGCGTCGCCTCGCGGGAGCGTCACCAAATCATTGCCGTCGGTGCGGTCAGGCGGCGAGGCCGCATCAGTCATTCATCAGCACCTCATGCCCGGGTACGAAGATGCGTCCAACAACCTCACTTCGTGTGTTGAGGATCGGTTGTACCGCGATCGCAGCCAATGGCTCCGCCAGGCGCGAGGGCAAGGCGCCCAACGCCTGAAGACAGGCCAGCACCGCGGGATACTGCGCGCGCGGCGCGCCGTCTTCAACCTTGACCGCAATGCCGATACCCCGATCGATGAGGCCAACGGAGTGTACGCCTTCGGCGCCAACTTTTGCGATGATACGCCCCTCTCCCGCGCGCATCAGCAACGTGTCGAATCGATCGGTTCCGCCGACGAGATGCGGGTGCGTGGTCATGGCGCGCACCACGCGCGCAGGCGCGTCAGCCCCGTCTCTCGCCGCCTGCGACAGCCGAGCGTACGCCAAAGCCATGTGGTGGAGCGGCAGCGAAAACACCGTCACTCCGCAGCCGTCCACGCCGCGCTCAATCTCGGACGTATCCAGCCCTGACCATTGTGCCACGGTCTGCCACGCCTCGTCCTGCACCGGATGCGAAGCCTGCTCATAGCCCGACGTTTTCCAGCCGCGCTGCACGGCATGGGCGAGCATG
>JBGTFN010000507.1:0-2535 GCA_041747275.1 Gemmatimonadaceae bacterium
CGCCGAGCCGCGTGTCAGTCTGGGCAAACGCGTCGGCAGCTGCGAGTGTACTCAGCGACGCGAGCGCGGTCAGGGCGAGGGCCATGCGCGAAGCACGGCAGGTGCGATTCCTTGGGAACGTGGTCATGTCGCAGCATCGCGCTCACACGCCCTGTGAGCAAGAGGGCAATCGCTGACTACGTGGCTCTACGTCTGCGTGCAGCGCCCGCCGGATCAGCAGCCCCTACGAGTGATCGAACTCCTCGAGCGCGCGCACGAGCGCTTGTTGCAGCCGGGCTTCCGCATCGGCCGCGAGACCGATGGCCGGCGAGAGCGCAGTGAACTGCCGCAGCATCTCATCCTCGACCAGCGACACACTCGGATCCCGAACGCCCAGCGCCTGAAGCTGCAGGTGCGCGAGTTCCTCGAGCAGCGCGATGGTATCCGTCTCGAGCGCTGCGAGCTGTGGGAGCGTGGAACGCCGCGTGGCAGCCGGCGATGGTTCACGTCGGCGACGTGGCACCTCAAAGAGTGCGCGTACTGGCGCAAGTTGCACGACAAACGATCCGGCCGTGTGCTCGCTGAACTCGGCGATTACGTTCCGGCGGCGCAGCGAGGGCATGAGCTTGGCCACCGCCTCCCGTACAGGACTGACGCCACCGATGCTGCGCAGTCCGCGTCCTGTGATGATCAGCACTTCGCGCGCGCCCTCGACCTGCTGCTGGCGAAGCCACTGCTCTACGCGAGCAACAGCGTTCGCCACCGTTGGCTGCTGCGCGCGCAGGTTGAGCGTGCGCCGCGCGCCAAAGCGCAATTCGTCGAAGGCCTTCTCGATTGTCAGGGTCGGCTCGACGTATTGGGTGCGGCGGACGCCTCGGCCCGTCGCGACGGACTCAATGTACCGCGAGCGAGATCACCGACCAACGCTTCCCGCAGCGAGCGTCCGTCAATGGACTCGGTCGGCGCAATGCCGAGCGCTTCGGCCAGCGTTGGGGCCACGTCGACCGTGCGTGCGCGCAAGTCATATCGCCCGGTGGTAAACGACGGACCGAGAAAGATGATCGGCACTCGCGTATCCATATCGTGTGGCATGCCGTGCGCCGCATTGGCGTACGCCAGCCAGTAGTGATTCGGCTCGAGCGTGAGGGTGAGCACCGCGTCCATGTCAGGCGGAATCGAGTTGTACCAGCGAGTGGCAAATACGTCACCGCGTTCCTTGAGCGCTTCGAGTTCGCCGACCGCGTCCACGCGCAGGACACCCGGCAACGCGCGAAACTCCGCGCGCAGGGCGCGTACCACGGAGTCCACAGGCACGCTGCGCAGGCGCAGTCGTGCCGTGTCGAGCACGACAATGCCCGATTCGAATTGCAGCGCGTCACCTTCCACGCCGAAGCCCGCGAGCGCGCTGCGCGCTCGCGCGAACGTGGGCCGCTGGTCGACTCGTCCACGCGTGGAATCGCCGCCTGCAAAGAAGAGCTCGGGAAACGGCGTCACCCCATGGTCTGCGCTGAGCGCGAAGATGATGCGCGTGGAATCACGCATGCGGTACAGCGAGTCGATGAACTGGCCGAGGTAGCGATCGACGCGCAACACCTGGTCATGAACTTCACGGGAGTCGGGACCGTAGCGATGCCCGACAGCATCGGTGGTGGAGAGCGACAGTCCGATAAAATCGGTGCTCGTGCCGTCGCCGAGCTTCATGGCGTCGATTCCCGCAAGCGTCAGGGCCACCGTAAGCGAATCCATCACGGGATACTCCGTGAGCGTCGACGCGCGACGTGCGCGCTCGGCCGGCAGCGCGTGCGGAAAGATGAAATCTTGTCCGCTGTTCTCGCGTGTCACCGAGTCGGGCGCGCTGTAGCTGCTGGCCGGATTCAGCAGCGTCCACGTGGCACCATCGAGCGCACCAACGAAATCGCGGTCGTTGAACGCGCGCACCCAGGTGGGCAACGTGTCAGCGTAATAACGACTGGTGACGAAGCGACCGTCGGAGGAATACCAGAACGCCGACTGCTTTGCACGTCCGAGCGGCAGGATGGCGCCGCGATCCTTGCGCGACACGGACAGGGCCCGGGCCCAGACATCACTGGCGCGCATCCAGTCGAAGAACGACGAGCCACGAAAGCGAAACGGCGATGCCCCGCCACCGCGACCACCATCGAGCAACGCCGCTTGCGGATCCTGCACGCCGGCTTCGTTGCGCACGATGCCGGTGGAGCGCGGATGCCGTCCTGAGCCAAGCGAAGCGTGTCCCGGCGCGGTTTCCGTTGCGGCGTGCGCGTGCTCGGCGTTGGTGAACACTGCACCTTGATTCCAGAAGCGTGCGAGTCCGCCGGTGAACTGCGCGCCCCAGCGTTCGAGATAGTCGGGCCGCATTTGGTCTATCGTGACGAGCACGACGAGTTGCGGGCGCGCAGATACGCTTGGCTGCGTCGTGGGTTGCGAGGCAGGCTGCGAGGCAGGCTGCGCGAGTGCGCCGGTTGCGCAGACGACGCCGAGCGTCGCGATCGAGAGAGCAGAGTGTAGGAGTCGCATTGTCTCCAAAGCTAGCCGCTG
>JBGTFN010000508.1:0-6599 GCA_041747275.1 Gemmatimonadaceae bacterium
CTGCGCGCCAGGCTGACCGCCCGGAGCGCCGCCCCGTTGCCGATCACCGCCCATCCCACCACCGCCGAACCCCGCGCCGCCAAAGCCGCCGCCGAAGTTCATGCCACCCAGTCCACCCTGCTGATTCAGCCGATAAATCAGTCGGCCGTCGGTGTCAAACGCATGCGACCCAAGGTTGGCGCCCGCGAGAAAGTTGATGTCCTGCGTGCGCGGCGCTGCCATGACGCGCACGAGATCGCCGCGCGCATTGAGCACGAGCAATGCCAGCGATGCCGGATCGACCATGAGCGTTGAATCACCCATGTACGGCAACAGGCCCGCGTTGCGCTGTCCGTACGGAAGCGCCGCTTCGATCGTATCGGCAACCACTTTGCTCAACTTCAGCGCGTCGTCGAACAACACGATCTGACGGCGCATGCCGTCGTTCACGAATACGGAACCGTTCGGCAACGCACGCAGCGTGTTGATGTTGCCAAGTGATTCGGCCGTGCGCGCCTCGACGGGGCCAAGCTGTCGCACAGGAATGACCTTGTTGGCGACGACGGTCGAATCCTGCGCCAATGCGATCGGCGCGATCAGAGCGATCGCCGCGACAGATCGCAAGGTGTATTGCAGAGAGCAACGCAGCATCATGATGGACTCAGAGAAGGAATGCGAGGTCGCCGGCGTGAAGGTCGACGTAGAAGCCGACGACGGCGTGCGTGTGTTGAGCAAGCGCAGATCAGCGGCCACGGCCACCACCTCCACCGCCGAAGCCACCGCCACCGCCGCCAAACCCACCACGGCCGCCAGCGGTACCCGAGCGGATCGCACGCAGCGTGCGAGCATCCATTGCGCTGGCGATCTGCGCCGGCAACATGCGGTATTGCTCGTCCGTGAGCAGATCCTTGATCTCCGGCGCGAGACGCAGGAGCATGTCCACCGAGGCCTCACGGCCGCGGCGGTACTTCGCGAACGCCGCGTCGTGGTTGAAACGATCCGGAAGCTCCGAGAACTCGCGCGCAAGCGGCGTCCAGATGGAATCGCTCTTGAGCACGTAGCGGCGGTTGAGCGAGACGAGGCTGTCGGCCTGCTGACGCGTGAGCTTGAGTGAGTCGGACTGCTGAAGAATCTGCGCCATCGGGTTGACAAGGCCGGCGCTCACCGTGCCGCGCAGCTGCTGTGCCGTGGGCTTGTTGCCGGGACGCGTGCGGCCACGATCCAGCTGCTGCATGAGCTGCTGCTTCTCACGCGTGGGGCCGATATCAAAGCCCAGGATCGCCGTGAGCGAAGTGGGACGACGCTGCGTATTGAGCGCCGGGTTCGTGTTGCCGAAGCGCTCGTTCGCCTCGTAACGATAGGTCTGCGTGGCCGGGTCGAAGCCGCGCACATAGAGCAGCTGTTCGTCGATGTTCGGGTTCTGGCCCCAGCCCTTCAGGTTGTTCTGTCCGTTCAGCAGGCGATCGAGGCCGCCGATCGGATTGGCGATCTGCAGGGAGAGATTCGCGCGCTGCGGCAGCCCGATCATGATCGAGTTGAAGCGGACGGAGAGGTTACCGTCCATTGTCCACGGACCGCGGCATGAGTTGCGTCCGGCCAGCGCACCCACCTGTGCCTGCAGGCACTCACGCGCGCCGCCGCTCGTCGTCGCGAGCAGCGACTCGAGGCTCGACGCAAGCGCCGGATCCTGCGCGCGTACCGATGAGGGATCGAAAATGAACGCACGATCGTTGCCGTAGCTGTCTCCGTTGACATCACCTGATATGCGCGGCGTGTAGGGAGTGCCTGAGCGGAGGTTGAAACCCCACGACAGCGTCACGCGCTCGAAGAACTCGCGACTCAGGCTTGCCTGAATCTGATGGCGCGAGAAACGACCCGGTCCCCACTCGCGCGTCATCGGATCGCCGACGGTGCTGGAAAAGCCGTAGAACTGCTCGCGCACGTCGGACAGCACGTAGCTCGTACTCCAGAAAAACCGCGAGTTGAAGGCGATCGGACTGAGGCGAACGGTGAGCTGCTTGCTTTCCGAGCTGATATCCGAGCGCTGCTGCGTCACACGTCCAAACGCATCGACAACGCGTGCATCGCGCCACGCTGTCTGTCCGGTGCTGGGCACGATGACCCACGGATCAACATAGACTGGACGTCCGCCTTCGTTCACGAGGTTGAACCGCTCGTCGCCGGGGAAGTTGAGGTCGATCGAGCCCGACTGACCGTAGTTCAGCGAGTACGTCGCGTCCACGCTCGCATTGAAGCGATTCTTGAGAACGGCGCCGGACCACTGGAGGTTGGAACGCAACGAACGCTGCGTCACGTAGTCCGGAGCAAACAGGCTCACATTCGGGCTGCTGTTCGCGAACACCGTGCCGTTCGTTCCATCGGCACACTGCAATGGAATGTTCGCGATATCGATCTGATACTCGCTCCAGTTGGGCGACGGAGCGGCTGCACCGAGACACGTGAGCTGCTGCAGCGCACCCGGCAGACCGGTATTGTCGATGGCGCCGGCGATAAGCTGCGTGTTGGGCGCGTTCTGGAAAATGCCGATGCCGCCGCGCACGACGGCACGCGGAATGCGCGCCTGCCCCGGAAGGAATGCGACTTCAGCCGCGTTGCCGTAGGTCCACGAGAAACCGACGCGCGGACTCACATACAGGCGGTTGGGCACGAACGCGTTATCCACGCCGAACGCGTTCTGCACTGCCTGGTTATTCTCCGGCCCCATCAGGAAGCGGTTGCCGTCCACGCGCACACCGTACTGCACCTGCAGGTTGTCGCGCGGGCGCCAGGCGTCGCCGAGTGACATGGCGCCGATCGCGATGCTGCCCTGACGCCGACGCGGTGCGAGCTGACGAGTGAACGATGCGGGATTGCCGGCTTCGAGGTCCGCAAGCGAGTTGAAGCTGAACGTACCGAGTTCGTTGCTCGTAAGATCCTGCCAGTAGTTCTCGTAGCGTGCTTCCGATGTGAGCTTGAGGCGGTGGCGATTGTCCTCGCTGAACCACGAGAGCGTATTCACGAAGCCGAGGGTATTGTTGCCGCTCTGCGTATTTGAGTTCGGACTGCCGCCGAACAACAGATTGCGAACACTGGCCGTGCCGTCTTCGAACTGCGAGTTCACGCGTACTGACGCGGCAGGCAACAGCGCGTACGGATCCGAATCGCTGCGGCGCGTGCTCGCCCCGATTGACGTCTCGGTGAGAATGCCCTTCCAGCCAAGCAGGCCGCTCTGGCGGAGTTGCGTGGACAGGCTGTAGTTGAGCGACTTGCCGTTGCGCGTGGGCGTCGAGAGTCCTGCGCCCCCGCCACCACCCCCGCCAAAACCGCCTCCGCCGAAACCGCCTCCGCCGAAACCGGCTCCGCCGCCACCCGTGGGCAGGCTGCGGTTGATATTGCCGGAAAAGGTCAGCGCATAGGTGTTGCCGCGGGTGGAACTGAGCGGCGTAAAGTCGATGCTGCCCAGCATGTTGAGGCGGTCAGTGCTGCGCTGCCCGGGGAAGCCGGCAATGTTGGCGGGCAGCGACTGTGCGCCCAGAATGTCCAGGAGGCGCAGGACCGAGTCCGACGCAACGCCCGCCGTGCTGAAGCCGAGCGCGTTCGTATTGAGCAGCGTCTGCAGGTCGTTCAGGTTGCGGTCGAACTGGAATGACGTGTTGTAGAACAGGCGATCCGGCTGTATCGGGCCGGACGCGCCGCCGCCGAGCGACATGTTGGTGTACTGCTGGCCCGTGGCCGCGGCTGCGCGGTCGGCCCACTGCATCTGCGGCGCGACGAGATTTGAACTGAGGCTGCGCGTCATGAAGTTCGAGCCGGAGCGCGTGCGCAATGTGATCTGGCCGCCGGAAAAGCCGCCGCGCGCCACGTCGTACGGCGACGTGGAGACGGACGATGAAATGGCCGCATCGCGTGGCACGCTGCCGTCCCCGAAGTTGAGGCCGTTCAGCTGCGTATTGTTCTGGTCGCCACCCAGGCCGAATACGGAGAACTGGTCTGCGCCACCATCTGCCCCGGGAATGAGTTGCACGCCGGGAATCGCCGACGCCATGGCGGCCAGGTCGCCCATCTGCTCGACGGAAAGCAGGCCAGGATCGATGGCCGACTGCAAGTCGCGCTCGTTGCCGCTGACGTCGCCGACGGTATCGGTGCGGCTGGCAGCGCCGCGTGCGGATGTCGTGACCGCATCGAGCGTAAACGGCTGCGGCGACATGCGCGCATCGGCAATGAGGATCTCCTGGTCCGCGGTGCGCTTGACCTGATAGCGGCGCGGCGTCAGGCCGATCGACGTAAAGCTGACCCAGTAATCACCTTCGCCACCGGGAAACGAGATCGTGTAGCTACCGTTGCGGTCGGTGACGACGCGGCGATTGACCTGACCTTGCAGCGTGGTGGCGGTCACGGTGACGTTTGGGATGCCGGTGCCATCCGGCGCGGTGACGCGCCCACGGATGATATCGACGCCCTGCGCGGACAGCGGCGACGCCAATCCGAGCACAAGCAGCAGGGCCCCGAGGGCCAGAGATCGTAGAGTATTCACAAGGACAGTGGACGAAGACGCGCAGCGGTCGTTAAGGCGCCCGCGAAAAGATCCGTTGGGGCGCAAGCAACTGACGCGGTGCCGCGTCAAACCGTTGGTATGGTGGAGTTTGGGCGACGATCGTCCCGGCCTGTGAGCGCTTTGTCCCCACGCCCATCGTCAAGCGTCGCGGCTTCGCTCGTGTCCCCACTGTGCCACGCTTTTCATAAGCTGGCCCGTAGCCAGCATCGTCACACCCTCCGCCGCGAACACCGGCGCATCATGCGGACCACGCAGCACCACCCGCTGCTTCTCCACCTTCAGCCAGCTGCCCTCCGGCAGACCGATCACACGCGCAGCAGGATTGAGCACGAGGTACTCGGCCAGCCGCTCGCGCCGCGTTTCTCCGCGAAAGCCGGGCGGGTGCGCGTCCGTGAAGTGCGGATTGATCTGAAACGGGACGAGGCCGAGCGCCGCGAATCCCTGTGGCAAACGGAACGTATTTCCGCCGCCAATCACGATCGACTCGGCTGCCCGAACGGCGCCCTCCGGATCGGGCGCGTCATGGATACTCTGGACAGCGACGCCGAACGAAGCGAAGACTGTCCGAACGCGCGCCGCATAGTCATCGTAAGTGAGGGTGACGCCGGCGTACGGTACGAAGAGGGCCCCACTGATGCCCTGGAGGTGGCCGGTGATCGCATCACGCGCGTGCTGGAGGAAGTGACCGTCGGCATTTCGTGAGTTCGACAACAGCAGCAGTTTCACTGACACGTAGACTCGATTGTTGAGGTACGGCGGCTCATTATGGTTGATCATGACGTGCCGGACGGCAGTTCCCACCTATCTGCACACTCCCCCAAATGATACGCATCCTCTCTCCTGTTTTCCCTGCCTGCTTGCGCGTGCCGTCATCCGGTGCGGGTTGGCGTGCCTGGCCCTTCATTGCCCGCGCCGCCTGCGCGCTGGTGGTGCTCTCCGCGTGTGACGGCGTGCCCGGCGACCGCGTTGCTCCCGCAGGAGTCACAGCGCCCGCGATCGGCACCGTATCGGTGCACGAGTCGCCGGTGTTCGAACGCGCCAGCACGCCGAATCTCGTGGTCGCCGGCGATGGCGCGGTGCACCTGAGCTGGACCGAGCGCGTCGACAGCACATCAAACGCGCTGCGCTTTGCCACGTGGAAGAACAACGCGTGGAGCGAGCCGCGTGATATCGCGCGTGGGCGTCCACTGTGGGTGAACTGGGCGGACTTCCCAAGCATGACCGTGCTCGACAACGGGGACCTCGCCGCTCACTGGCTCGAACGCGAAGGCGCCGGCACGTACGCGTATGGCGTTCGCATCACGCGCTCACGCGATGGCGGCTCCACGTGGGAAGCGGCGCGCACGCCACATGGCGACGGTCTCGAGGCCGAACACGGATTTGTCTCGCTGTGGGCTGCGGGAGGCGACGCGATCGGCGCTGTCTGGCTCGACGGGCGCAAGACCGCCATGCCGGACAGCGCGCGGGAAATGACCATCCGCACTGCAGTACTCGGCTCCGACACGGCTCATGCGCCGGAGACGCTGCTCGATGCGCGTGCCTGCGACTGCTGCCAGACCTCGAGCGCGCGCACGCGCAGCGGACGTGTCATCGTGTACCGCGATCGTACCGCCGATGAGATCCGCGACATCTCGATCGTGCGCGAAGTGGGCGGCCAGTGGAGCGAACCGGCTATCGTGTACGCTGACAACTGGCATTTCGAGGCGTGCCCGGTGAACGGTCCGAGCGTGGCCGCAATGGGCGACACAGTCGCCGTTGCCTGGTTCACCGGCGCGCAGGATACCGCGCGCGTGCGGCTCGCGGTGAGCGTCGATGGCGGCCAGCGATTTGCCGCAGCGGTGCGTGTGGACGACGGAGATCCGGTGGGTCGTGTGAGCGTGGTGCTCGACGACGCGGGGCGTCCCGTCGTGATGTGGATGGAGCGCACTTCAGCCGACAGCAGTGAGGTGCGGGTGCGGCGAGTTGGAGCCGATGGTGCGCTTTCGCCTGCGGTGGCGATCACTCAGGTCGCAGCGAGCCGTCGCAGCGGATTCCCGCGCATGGTGCGCACGGGCGATCAGCTGCT
>JBGTFN010000509.1:0-3328 GCA_041747275.1 Gemmatimonadaceae bacterium
CTGCGCACGCGGAGGGCGACCGCTGTCGGTGCGGCCACAGGCGCCGTGGTGGGGCTCGTTGCCATCACCCCGGCGGCCGGTTTTGTCACGCCATTGGGCGCGCTTGCCATTGGCGCTTTGTCGGCGCCGCTCTCGTTTGTCGCGCTGCATCTGCGCGCCCGTTCCCGTGTTGACGATACGCTTGACGTGTTTGCGTGCCACGGCGTGGCCGGTGTTTCCGGCGCGCTGCTCACGGGTGTCTTCGCGACGACGTCTGTGAACGCGGCCGGTGCCGACGGTGCGCTTTCCGGCAACTGGAACCTGCTCGGCGTGCAGATGATCGCGGTGCTGGCCACCACGGCCTTCGTCGCCCTGGCGTCGTACGTGCTTCTGGTGCTCGTGCGTGCGGTGATGCCGGTCCGAGTCGGTGTGGACGCCGAGGTGCGCGGCGTGGACATCAGTGAGCACGGAGAAGAAGCGTATCACGGTAACGACCTCACCGACTTCACCGGCCGCCGGCTGTCGCTGAATGAGCCCGTGGTCTTGCCCGTGCGCAGCGTGCCACAACCGGGCGTCGCGACCGTCGCTCGCTGAGCGGGTGCACGCAAAAAACCCCGGCCACGTTTGGGTGGTCGGGGTTGCACGCTACACAGAAAACGCCGAGTCGAATCAGGCGCTCATTTGTTCGGATGTCCGCCTTGGCGGCTCTTGAGCCAGCTCATCGGAATCAGGAACAGCGGCGTGAGGAAGATGGCGAGCAGGATGTTGATCCACGTGAGGGCCATGAAATAGGCCGACATGCCGAGAGCTGCCCATAGGGTGCCGAACGCGCCTGCTTCTTCCACGCTGCCGTCTCCGAAATCCGGTTGATGCCATCGCCGAGGCGAGTGAGCTGTGACGGTGACGCTAACGAATGTCACCGCCCCCAGTCAACCCATCGTTACCGCGCTTCGTTCCCCAACTCGGCGATCGCTTCTGCCAGCAGGCGAACCTTGGACGCATCGCCGGAGCTTGCCGCCTCGCTCGAGAGCGCCGCGCCGATCGGTTCAAGAATCGCGCGACGTTCGGCGCCGCGACGAATCTCAGCCTGCGTCAGAGCGGAGCGAACCGCACGCAGTCGCTCGGCGGAGATGCCGTTCGAGCGGGCCAGCTGGTCGGCAAATGCGCGCGCCTTTGCAAAGCTGGGTGGCCACACGAGCTTCGGCTGCTCCTGCACGTTCAACTGTTCGAACACGACCGTCTTCGCCGCGTCGATTTCGTTCTGCGAGATGTGCGCGCTCGGTGTGAGCTCGAAAATGTCGAGTCCGCGCGCGATCTCGGAGCTCACAATCAAACCATTGTACCAGTACACCGACCATGAGCCCGCGCTCGTCAGACGCGTACCGTCGAGCGGCCCGCGATCATGATAGGCGAGCTCGAACGGATTGTTGATGTCGGTCCAGTCGAAGATCGAGATGCCTCCCTGGTACCACGCCTGCACCATCACCTCGCGTCCCGGAATCGGGATGAGCGAACCGTTGTGTGCCACGCAGTTTTCGAACGCCGTCTGCGCGGCGGGCATCTTGTAGTAGCTCTTGAAGTGCAGTTCGCGATTCTCGATGGTGAAGAGCGCGTTGGCACCCCATTCCATGCGATCCGAGGCGCGACAACGCGGCTGCGTGCCACCGCCCCACTCGTCGGTGAAGAGCACCTTCGAGCCGTCATTGCTGAACGTGGCCGAATGCCAGAACGAGAAGTTGGAATCGGCGACGGCTGCGATGCGCACCGGATTCTTCACGTCGCTGATGTCGAGCAGCAGCCCGTAGCCCGCGCATGCGCCGCCTGCAAGTCCGATGGCCGGATACACCGTGATATCGTGACACTGCGTTGGACCATCACGTCTCCGCACGGGATTCGCGGCGGTGTTGGACGCGTGCGGCGGCGGTGCGCCGAGGTCGCTGAAGATGCGCGGCGAGCTCACGATGCGCGCCTGCGCCGGATTGGCCAGCGGCACCTGAATCACTTCGATGCGGAAGAGCGCCGAGTTGGGATCGTCCTCGAGAGGCGCGCCGGAACAGCCTGCCAGTTCGTTGGGTGAGCGCACAGGCGCGGAACCCGACACATAGACGTACACATTCTCGCGGTCGTTCGGATCGGTGACGAGTGTATGCGTGTGCGAGCCACGGCACGTCTGAACCATCGCGATGGAGCGCGGCTTCGCAATGTCGGTGATATCGTAGATGCGCACACCGCGTGCGCGTTCCTTGCTGACGGTATCCGGCACGCCGCCGAGTCCGCAGTCCACGCGTCCCGTATTGGTTTCATGCGAGACGAACATGAGGTTGCGGTACACGGAGACATCGCTTTGCGAGCCGGGACATACATACGATGTGACGAGCTTCACCGCAGCGGGATCCGCGATGTTGAAAATCTGGTACCCGCTGTAGTTGCCCTGGATGACATGATCGCCAATGAACGCGAGATCCGAGTTCTTGAGTCGCGCATCGCCCGGCGTGGACGGATTCATGAAGTCGCTGGACGGCTTGGTCGTGGAGACCATGCGCATGTTCCAGATCGCCTCGCCGGCATCGAACCACCCGGGCCTGAGTCCGATGCGCGGATCGGGCGACGGCGCGTCCGAGGAAATCTGCACGGGCGGATCGGTGCGCGGCGCGACAGCTGGCGGCGGTGACGATGCACATGCGGCGGTGGCGATGACACTGATGGCGAGCAGCGCGCGTTGCGCAGCGGGCGAATGGGCGCCTGGTGCAGGCGTGCCGAGTGTGCGCGAACGAACACGACGGGCAGGCGAAATCGACGGCAAGGTGAAACGCACAACGCACTCCGGTTTCTGGAGAAAAGGGAACTAGGGCGACGCGCGCATCGCCTCGAGCATTTGTGTCATGCGCGCAATTTCGGTGTCCTGATCGACGTTCACGTCGGCGACGAACCGATAGATCTCGTCGTCCTGCGCGGCGCCCGGTGACGCGAGCAACTTGTCCACCATGACGAGCGCGCCCTCATGATGGCGGATCATGAACGCAAGGAACAGCCGGTCGAACTCGGCACCGCGCGCCTTGTCGAGTTGCGCGAGTTCGTCCGCTGTCAACATGCCGGGCATGTGCGCGTGGTGCATATGCACCGCTTCACCACGATCTGCAAGCCAGGTGCGCATGAACGCGATTTCGTCTTCTTGCGAGATGGCAATGCGTTCGGCGAGGATCTGCAGCGACGCGCCAGCGCCATGAGTGGGCGCCCAGCGCGCCATCGTGACCGCTTGTGCGTGATGTCCGATCATGCCGGTCAGGAAGGCAACGTCGGCGCGCGTGTACGGCGGGCGGCCGCTGTCGCGACGCGCCACTTCGGCGGG
>JBGTFN010000510.1:0-3884 GCA_041747275.1 Gemmatimonadaceae bacterium
CTCACCGACGAAGGCACGTGGCGCCGCGGCATGACGCGTCTGCTGCTCGGCGTGGCCATGCTCGACATGCACGACAACAGTGCCGACGATTCCGTGCATATGCGCGGGCACGGGCCGGTGGCCGGGCTTGAAGGAGAACGCGCGCTGCTCGTTGGACGTGCGGTGCGCGCCGTTCGCACCGTGCTCGACGTGCTCGTCGCCGCGCGTGAGGACCGTGCAGTCGCTGCGTGGGAATCCTTCGTGCGCGATGCGCTCCAGCTGCTCGTGCGCGACGACGGCAACGCGTCGACAAGTGCCACGCGACTTCGCGATATCATGCAGTCGCTCGTGGCCGACGCGGAGTCGTCGCGTATCGGACGCACGCTCACTGCATCGGCGCTCGCCCAACTGCTCGAACATCGCATGGATGATCCGGTCGCCTCGCCGGGACGCATGGGCGCGATCACCGTTGCGCCGCTGGTGCCGGGCTGGGTGTATCCGGCGCGTGTGATCGTGCTGCTTGGCATGGACGACGACAGCTTTCCAAAACGAGGCGGCACGCCGTGGTTCGATCGTCTTGCCGACCATCCCGAGATCGGAGATCCGGATGAACGTGGAGAGCAGCTGCAGGCCGTGTTCGACGCGCTTCTGTGCGCGAGCGATCAGCTGATCATCACGTACACGGGGTGGAACCGGGCGGGTACGATGCGCCTGGCGCCGAGTGTTGCTGTGGGCGCGATCGAGCAATTGGTGCAGTCGGTGGTGCCGGCAAACGATGTGGTGTCGGTGTGGTCGAAGTTGGTGGAGCGTGAGATGCCGCTGCAACCGTTCAGCGCGCGTGCGTTTGAGCGCGAGGGGAGCGCGGTATCGAGCGAGGAAATCGAGGTCGCGGGCTCGAGCCGGTCGCCCGCGGTGCCATCGTTCGATGCGATGAGCGCCGAAATCGCGTGCGCGCTGAGAGGTGCACCGTCCGTGCGGTCCGTGCGGTCCACTGCCTCAGATTCGGAGCGGCTTGCTGGGGAAGGTGTCTCGCACGGCGCGCGCACCCTGCCGCTGGCAACGCTGCTGCGTTTTCTGCGCGCGCCGGCATCCGAGATCCTTTCCCGGCTCGGTGTGTGGGGCGCCGCCGACGAGATCCTCATGGACGACGTGCTGCCGCTCACGCTCGATCGGCGTACCGAGTCGGGCGTTGTCGTGAACCTCGCGCAGGCACAGCTGCACCGCAGCGACGATACACGGGCGCGCGACGCGCTTCGGCATCACGACATCATGCCACCCGCGCGGTTGGGTGCCGCGTGGCTGCGTCAGGCGGATCTCCGGGCAGCGTGGCTGGTGGCCCAGGCGCGCGATGTGATCGATGACGCCCCGCGCGCAGAGGCGGAAGTGTTGCGCGTGCGCGTGGGAGATACGATCCTCACCGGATCGATCGAGATGCGCTACGGAGATACGCTGCTGTTCATGCGCGATGGAAAGAACAACGACCTGTTCCTGTTGCGACCGTTTGTCACCTTGGCCTTCGCAGTGGCCGCGGGTGCTCACGTGCGTCGCGCGGTGCTGATCGACGCCGATGCGCGCACCACGCTCAATGCGCCGAGACTGAACGCGCCGAACACTACGATGGATGGGGATACGACGGACGGCGAGACGACAGTCAGCGCGCTGGACGTGCTGCGTACATGCCTTGACCTCTACTTTGATGCCGATCGCGACGTGCCGCCCTTCGCACCGCGCACGTCGCTCACCTACATCGAGCAAGCGCGCAAGGGAAACGAGGCAGACGCGCTATACAAGGCGGAGCAGGTGTGGAATCCCAGCAACGGCGACGGCGAGTGCACAGATGCAGGAAATGCGCTGTTGCACCATGTGTCGCCG
Organism: Gemmatimonadaceae bacterium; assembly: GCA_041747275.1. Lineage (GTDB taxonomy): Bacteria > Gemmatimonadota > Gemmatimonadetes > Gemmatimonadales > Gemmatimonadaceae > JAABRT01. Next base: position 1,852 of record JBGTFN010000510.1, read on the forward strand.
GTCACGCGTCCCGGATTCGCGAGCATCGCGCATGCGCTATTCGATCCCATGCTGAACGCGGTGGAGGGTGCATGAGCGCGCAGGAACTGTCGCAGTTGCTCACCACGCTCAGCCCCGGCACGCACGTAATCGAAGCAAGTGCCGGTACGGGCAAGACATGGACGATCACCAGCCTTGTCGCCGCGGCTTTGGCGCTCGGCACGGCATCGCCATCGCGCATTCTCAGCGTGACGTTCACTAGGGCGGCGACGGCAGAGCTGCGCGTCCGCGTGCGTCAGCGAATCGCAGAGCTCGCGCAAGTGCTGTCGAATGAGAACACCCACGATGCGTTCGCACTCGCACTGATCGCGCGTGCGGGTGGTGCCTCCCATCGGACGGTGTTGCACGCGCGGCTGCTCGCTGCGCTGGCAGACGCTGATGCGATCGGCGTGGACACCATCCACGGCTGGTGCGCGACGTTGCTTGGCCAATACGGTGACCTGCTGGGCATCGATGCGCCAAGCGAGGAGGCAAACACGGCGATGCCGCCCGTTGCCGAACTCACGGAACGTGGAGCGCTTATTGCCTCCGGCCAGGTGAATGACGCGCTCTGGCAGGGCTTTGCCTCGTGCACGGCATCGCCCACAGGTTTGCAGCAGGTGGCCGCCGCCGTGCTTTCGGGCGTGTCGAAAGTGCGCGTGATCGCGGCCGATGGCACGGTGCTCGACGAGGAAGCGCTCTCGGCCCGATTTGCGGAGGTGAGCGCGCGCGTCATGCAGTTGCATCATTCACTTGGTGCCGACTGGCGTGACAACGGCGATGCGTATGCCGATGCGCTGAGACAGGCCATCGCCGCGAAACACTTGAAGAACAACTCATGGCAGGAGCGTTGGCTGCCGTCGCGCTTGCAGGCGGTCGGCACACTGCTGTCGGATTTCACGGCGCTGCTGTCGGCCGACAAAACGGCATGCGACAGGTTCGAGGGATTCGGCGCGACCGCCATGGCGTCGAAAACCAGTGCAGGGCGCGAGCCCTTCACCCTCGGCGACTTCTCGATCGGCGTTGACGAGCTTCTCGCTCTGCTGCCTGAGTTCAAAGCGGCACTCGCGGTTCCGCTCAGGCACTTTGTCGACGCAGTAACAGCAGCGCTGCCGCAGAAGGCGAAGGACTTCGATGACCTCCTGCGACTTGTCGCGGCCGGCCTGCAGCGCGATCCGGCCGTGGCCGAACGCGTGCGCCGGAGTGCGGATCTTGTGCTCATCGACGAGTCGCAGGACACCGATCCGCTGCAATGGCGCATCTTCTCTACGCTGTTTCATCAGGTAGCCGCTGACAAGGTGCTGGTGCTCGTGGGTGACCCCAAGCAGTCGATCTATCGCTTTCGGAACGCCGAGGTTGCCGTGTATCTCGCCGCGCGCCATGCAGCGGACGGCAAGGTTCATTCGCTCGCCACCAACTTTCGCAGCGATCCGGCGTTGGTGGAGGCGGTGAATGTCATCTACGAAGCGTCACCGGAGATCTTTGGTGAGGGCGTGCGTTTCGATCGCGTGAACTCGAATCGGACGCGTCCGGAGTTGGTGCGCGCGGGAGCAGGCTCCAGCTCATCTGCACCATTCACGTTCGTGCGCGTACCGGCGGAGCTGCCCGGTGTGAGCAACGCAGCGCAATCCATCCGCGATACGATTGCGCACGATGTGGCGCTTCGCATCGCCGATGTGTTGCGAGCGCCGGAACACGAAGCGCTGCAGATTGCGCGACAGGACGAACAACCAATTCGCGTGCGCGCCCGCGACTGCGCCGTGCTGGTGTCGTCGAACAAGCAGGCGCGCCAGATCGTCTCGGCGCTACGCGCGATCGGCGTGCACGCGGTCGCGGCGACGCGCAGTGCCGTGACGAAATCATCGGCGGCTCACGATGTGCAGGCGGTGCTGCGCGCCATGGAATCGCCCGGCGATCGTGCGCTGCTGCGTGCCGCCGCACTCACGGCGCTTGTGCGACCTGCCCTGGGACTCGATGCATCGTCACCGCCGCGCGCCATCTTGGAGGCGCTTGAC
>JBGTFN010000511.1:0-2672 GCA_041747275.1 Gemmatimonadaceae bacterium
GGCGCGCTCGGCATTCGTACGCTGGGGGCATTTGCCGCGCTCGATTCGGGCGACGTGGAAGCGCGATGGGGCGCGAGCGGTCTCGCAAGCTGGCGACTGGCGCGTGGCATTGATCCGCGTCGTCCGGGACTGGTGCGCGTGGACGCACCGCGCGCGGTACACGCCGAGTTGCCCACACCGGCGCAGACCGTCACGCCGGTTGGTTTTCTGGTACGCGCGGCACTCGAACGCCTCGTGCACGATCTCGTGCGTGACGGACGATCGGCGGCATCAGTGGCGATCACGCTTGAACTCGATGTGGCGCGTCACAACACCGAAGCCCATCTCGAAGCGCTGGTGGGCGGTGATGCACAGCGTCTTGACGGTTGGGATCGTGCAACGCGCAGCATCACGCGTGAAGTGCGTCCGGCGCGTCCGCTCGCGCGTGTTGAACCGTTGGTCGAGCAGTGTCGTGCATTGCTCGAGCGGTGGACGCTGCCTGCGGCGGTGACCGGTGTGACGGTGCACATTCCCGCGACTGCACCGCTGAGTGCGGATCAGGGGGATTTGCTCGAGCCGTCGTGGCGTGATGCGGCGGCGAGTGTTGAAGCGGCGTTAGCCCGCTTGTCAGCCGCACTCGATCCCGAGGGGCGCGGTGATGTGGTCGTGCACCCGGAAGCGAGTGACGCGCATCGGTATGATCGCGCCGGTGTGTGGGTGCGCGCCGATGCGTGGGCGTTGGCGGAGCGGGCAACGCAGGACAATGCTGCGCGTGCGACGCATGATGATGCAAAGCGTGCACGTCCCGCCCTCAACGATGCGGCGCTGCGTTTACTGGAGTCACCGGATCCCGTCACTGTGGAGATTGCGCACGGTGTGCCGAGTGCGCTCGAATGGCAGCAGCGTCGTGTGGCGGTATCGCACGCCAGTGGGCCTGAACGGTTGACGGGCGACTGGTGGCGCGTTGACGCGTTTGCGCGCGACTACTGGCGGTGTGTTGCAGATGGTGAGGGGGATCTGCTGCTGTATCAGGAGCAGGGGCGCTGGTTTGTGCATGGGTGGTTTGATTGAACATCAGAGCACACCTTGCTCAGTGTATTTCACGTGTCACACCTTCCGGCAGCAGCTCGCAGAGGTTCGCGAGGCCGGCCTCAGAGCGGGCGCTCGCGCGGGAAAACGTAGTGATCATCCCCTGACGGTCTGCGGTTACGCCGCCCCCTACGGCACCCTCGCGGTGCGCTCATCCACTTCCGCCGCCAGGAAGTACCCCAACGCCGGCTCCTCCGGCCTGGTGAGGTTGGCCACGTTGCCGCGCAGGCTGGCCGGCGGTAACGAGAACGGCGAGCCGTCCGCGAGCGTCACGTTGTTGAGGGTGAGGTAGAAGCGATACAGGTACTGCGGAACGACCTTATCCCCTTCATCGACACGGCGTACCGAACAACGGGAGACCGTGGTCTTTCGGGGCACTCCCTCGGCGGTTTGTTCACGACCTACGCGCTGTTCACAGCCCCGGAGCTGTTTCAACGGTACGGAATCAACAGCCCATCACTGTGGTGGAATGACAGCGAGATGTTCAAGACTGAAAGTGCGTTCGCCGCGACGCACACGGCACTCCCGAAGCGTGTGCTCCTCACCGTTGGCGCGAACGAGGGTGAGTCGATGGTCCGGCCCATGACGAAGTTTGCGAGTGTGCTTGGCAGCAGAGGCTATCAGGGGCTGGTCATGGACACCGTGGTTTTTCAGGGCGAGTCGCATACCTCGGTGGGTCCGGCGATGATGGTCCGCTCGCTTCGCGTGCTCTATGGGAAACGGCGATGACGTGATGGATTGACCGATCTATTTGCGATGCCAAATAGGGTCGCGCCCACTCGGCACCCGCGTAGTGGGCGCACGCGGGCGCGCTCAGCGTCGCAGGCGCAGTGCGAGCGACCCGGATACCCAACGCCATTGCGCGGCGGCCGAAGCGGCGTCGCGTGCAACCCCGCCGCTGTACACATCGATTTCCGAGCGCAGTACGAGGTGCGACGCGAGCGGAAGATCGAGCTGGCTCCACGCGCGCGCAGCCGGCGTCCAGCGACCGAACTCGGCAGCATCGAACGTGTAGACGCGCTGCGCGCCCACACCGGCATCGACTGCCCAGACAATGCCCGCGTCGTTCTCGCGCTCGAAATAGGTGGACCCCTCAACGATTTGCGCCTCGCGCGGTGCGAAATACCCCTGAGTCGTGGCGCGCGCCATTGCGATCCGTTGCACGTTCACCGCGACTTCACCGAAGCGGGGAATCGGGCGCAGCAGGGAAGCACCCAGTATGGTGCGCACGTTGGCGGGCTCGCCACGTGAATTGATTTCGGCGCGTTTACCGAGCACGCGAGTGCGCAGCCATGGGGCGAACGGAAGCTCCCCCTGCACCGCGGCTTCGTTGCGCACCACCTGGTTGGTGAGCAGCAACGGTGTGACGTCAAGCTGCGCCCTCGTGAGGCGTACGTCGAAAGACGCTTGCCGATCGGCGCGGCGCCAACGGAGTCGAGCCGCTCCGGTCGGCGTGCTTACGGAAGCGGTTCGCGTCGGCAGTGAGGCCGACGATTGCGTGATACCCACCGCCGCATCGACCCACAATGTGGCGCGGGGATGCGCATTCACGGTGGCTTGCAGCTGCCGCCACGACGCCTGTTCGCCGCTGTTGCTCGCACGTC
>JBGTFN010000512.1:0-2686 GCA_041747275.1 Gemmatimonadaceae bacterium
GAGACCCGCCTCGAGTCCCGCGAAGGTTCGCGTGGCGTCCACGCGGTCGGCGAAGCCGGACGGACCCGTGACGGCGATGCCGGCGAGGGCGCCGTTGGGCAGGCCGGACACGGAGACGGTCAGTGCGGCCTTGGGCTGACTGAACGAAAAGTCGACCGACGCGGACTGTCTTCCGTTGATCTTCACCGTGAGAGAAGATGGCGCTGCTTCGAAGCGACCGTCGGTGGTTTCGACCGGGTCAGCGACCACCGTATACGAACCGGGCGGCAGCAGTTGTACGGTGTCGCGCGTGAGCGCGGTGCGTTCGAGACCGTCGGGACCGGAGAGACGCACCGTGGCGCGAGCGTAGGACGGCAAGCCCGACGCGTTGATGATCATGGAGGCGCCTACCGGGCGGAACTTCACCTCGGCGCGCGCGGCCGACTGGCTGGCGAGTACCTGTACCGCTTGTGCATCCGCGGACCATGTGACGGAGTCGACCTTGATATCCTCCGCGCTGACCTGATAGACGCCGGGCGGGAGCGAATCGATGGTGCGCGTCTGGCGCACGATGCGCTGCACGGTGGCCGAACTCACCACAACGTTCGGCGTGGAACCAGCTGGCGCGCCGACAATTTCGATGACGATCGAGCCAAGCATGGGAAGCGGCGCTGGTGTCTTGGGGCCAGAACCGGGCGGCGTCACGGGCGGCCCGATCGGCTCCGTGGGTCCATCACTCGCGCACGCGGCGAGCGAGACAGCGGCAGCGAAAGAGGCGAAGGCGACGCGGAGTCGCGGGAGTCGGCGTGCCCAGAACCGAACGTGCGCAACACTGGCCGAGGCAGCAGTGTGCAGGCAAGAAGACGTGGATGAGTGTGGCATACGACGAACGACGACTGACCCGGCTGAGAGAAATCCTCCGAGACGGCTCCGTCCGTTCGAAATGCGAACGGGTGCCGCCGGCGTGACACCGTAGAGTGTCGGCGGGAACCTGTAGAACTTCACCGGACTCTGCTGTGACAGTCAGGGGAGAGTTGTTCGTGACCGGAAGCACACAGTCGAGTTTGACTGGCATGGCTGTGACACTTGTGCCGGGAGTGTGACAGCAAAACCCGAATTCGCAGGCGAGTTGAGGAACGATTCGGAGCGGAAGCAGCCGTTCTATGAGTCCCGGTCTCCGGCGCTTGCCTGTCAGGGCGAGCTGAGGAGATGGCCGGCGGACGCGATGCGAGCCCGACGGCGCACGCCCCCGCAAGCACAAACCGCAGCCCACTCGTCACATGGCGAGGGACCGCGGTTGGTGTGCCACGCGATGCGGAGGACGAGTCACTCATCGGCCCCCGCATCGCTGCAAATTCATCGGCGTCAGGGCAGGTTCAGCTCCTTCGTTACCGAGCGAATGCCGTTGGAGAAGACCACGCGCACCGCACCTGACCGCGCCAGGAAGCCGTCCCCTGATTTGCGCAGGTACGACAGCGTCTGGCCCGTCTGCAGATCCTTGACGAGCACCAGCGGCCACGACTGGTCGTCCCAGCTCATGCGCATCGAGTTGCCGCTGCGCGAGAGGCGAGGCGTCGGATCGCTTACAGTGACTGAGCCTCCGTCGGCGGTGATCAGCGCAACGTTTGCGCCGCCGACGACGCTGCTCGCCGCGGCGCGGGCCGTCTGCTCAACCGTACCACGAACTCCGCCAACGATGGCGACCGAGTGCAGACGGCTGTCCGTCAAGGCCGAGAGAGGCACGGCAAACGCGAACGAGCCGGCTCCGCTGTCGTGATCAACCGCTTCAGGGTCGAACGAGAAGCCGGTGAGCACGCGTCCATCGATGTCACGCAGTTCCAGGCGATACGAACCGGCGCGAGTTGGCACCACCGGCGACGTGACGAGTCGCAGCGCGGGCTCGAGGGTGACCGCACCGTTCTGGATGTGGCCCCAAACCATCAACGTCGACTGCGGGCCGGTCGAGAATCCGGCCATCATCGGCGCAGGTCCACGATAGTTCATCACCTCTGACCACGTGTAGTCGCTGATCCACTGCGTATCGCAATAGCCCATGACGTCGGTCACCGTCGTCGGTACGAGCGAATTCGTGGCCGAGTTCCAGCCCAGGTGCGCGATGATGCCGCCTGCATGCGGATAGCGTGTATCGGCGTTGCCTGAGCCACACGCTGCAACGTGGGCACGATTGAAGTTGTGCCCCAGCTCATGTGCGGTCACCCGAAGCGACGTGCCCGCATGATCCCACCCGATACCCACATGGCCCGGCATGAATGCGTAGCCGGCAACGCCGCTTCCATACGACGTCTTGACGATGCCGTAATAATGAGCTTGGCTGCCGTCAGCAATACGCAGCGAGTTGAGCTCGCTCAGTACGTACGACCAGGCGTAGTTGCCGTTGTTGGGCTCGAGAGCCGGGCGATTGGTCGTATAGGTCGCGCGAACCGACGCATTGATGCTCGCCAGCGGGAAGATGGCGCGTGTCATCGAGAGGTAGCGGCTCTCCAGGTTCGACGGCGTTACGTCTCCGGTCAATCCATTCACTGACTGATGCACGGGTACGAACACGACGTTGAACGGCGCCACGGTGCGCACATCGAGCGCCTTGGTGCCGGACGACGGAAAGACGTTGTCGTTCTCGTTGGACTCGCTCACGGCGTTCGTCGGATCCACATCGACCTGAATGCGCAGCCCGACGCGCAGGTCGCTC
>JBGTFN010000513.1:0-26457 GCA_041747275.1 Gemmatimonadaceae bacterium
CGCCGAGCCGCCGCGCCAGCCAGTGGTGGCACAGGCACCACCCGTGGTGCGTGCTACCACGCAAACTCGTGTCGTGCAGAGTCCGCCGCCGGCAACTCCTGTCGTGACGCCACCGCCGGTCGCGTCGCCTCCCGCCACGACACCTGCTCGTTCGGCAAGTGCGCGCTTCAGCGTGCAACTCGCCGCCTACCAGCGCCTCGACCAGGCGGAGGCACTTGTGCGCACACTGGTCGGCCGCAACATCGACGCACGTGTCGACGGCAACACCGCGCCTTTTCGCGTGCGCACCGGCTACTACAACACGCGCACACAAGCGGCGAACAGGCTGGCCGAGCTCAAGCGCGGTGGACATGACGGCTTCGTAGCGGAGCTTACGCCGTGAGCAGCACGAGCACTCCGCTCATGCAGCAATACCGCGAAATCAAGGGACGGCACCAGGACGCGATTCTGTTCTTCCGGATGGGCGACTTTTACGAAATGTTTTACGACGACGCGGAAATCGCGTCGCGCGCGCTCGGATTGACGCTCACGTCACGCAACAACGGCGGTGCCGCCGAAGTGCCGCTGGCCGGTGTACCGGTGAAGGCGGCCGCGGACTACCTGCGCAAGCTCGTGCAGCAGGGATTCCGTGTGGCGGTGTGCGAGCAGGTGGAAGACCCGAAGCTCGCGAAGGGTATCGTGCGCCGCGCAGTGGTGGAGACGATCACACCGGGCGCAGCGTTTGCCGATGACCTGCTCGATGGCGACCGCGCAAACTATGTGGTGTGCGTGCACGTCGCACCGCAGTCCGACGGGAAGACCATCCCGCACGACGACGCGGTGCAGGTGGGCATTGCCGCAGCCGACTTGTCCACGGGGGAACTGCGCGTGACGCGCGTCTCTGCAGCCGATGCACCGGCACATCTTGCGCGGCTGTCGCCTCGTGAACTGGTGCTCGCGCGCGGTGGTGAACTTGGCCCGCATGGCGGCGCGCTCACCCGACTGCTGCGCACGCAGGAGGGTGTGCTTCGCAGCGAACGCGATGCATGGGAGTTCGACGGCGCGTTGGCGCATGAAGAGCTGCCGCGTCAGTTCAACATCGCGTCGCTCGAGGGATTGGGATTCGGCGTGTCCGACAGCGAAGCCGTGGGCGCACTTGGCGCGCTCGTGCGCTACCTGCGTGAGCTGCAACCGGGGGGACTGCCGCATCTCGCGCGTCCGGTCATGGAGCACGCCGGCGTCACGATGCCGCTCGACGAAATGACGCGCCGCAATCTCGAGCTTGTGGAATCACTGCGCGGTGGCACTGACGGAACGCTGCTCTCCGTGCTCGACGAAACGACCACGCCCATGGGCGCGCGGCTGCTGCGGCAATGGTTGCTGGCGCCGCTTGTGGAGCGTGGCGCGATCGAACGTCGTCTCGACGCGGTCGATGCGTTTGTGCAGGCGCCGATCCTGCGCGCATCGCTGCGTGACTCGCTCGATGGAGTGCGTGATATCGAACGACTGGCGAGCAAGGCCGCCGCGTCGCGCGCCACGCCTCGTGAACTGCGCGCACTGGGCGACTCGCTCGCGCGATTGCCGCGTGTGCACCGCATCGCGTGCGACTTGCAGCGTGAGCATGCAATGGCGTCTCGTTCATCGGGCGTCATCGATGATGTGCTCGATGCATGGGACGAGCTCGGCGTGTTGGCCGACGAACTGCAGCGGCAGCTTGTGGAGCGTCCACCGCTGCAACTCGGTGATGAGCCGACGATAGCCGTGGGCGTGGACAGCGTGCTCGACGAGCTGCGCGGCATTCGCGACGGAGGCAAGGACGCGATCGCGACGATTCAGTCGCAGGAACGCGCGCGCACCGGGATTCAATCGCTCAAGGTCGGCTACAATCGCGTGTTCGGTTATTACCTCGAAATCTCCAACGCCAACAAGCAACTGGTGCCCGCCGACTATCAACGGCGGCAGACACTGACTGGCGCCGAACGCTATGTGACGCCGGCGCTCAAGGAATACGAGGAGAAGGTGCTGGGTGCGGCGGACCGCATCGAGTCGCGTGAGCGTGAACTGTTCGAGGCGCTGCGTCAGCAGGCCGGTGCAGAAATTGTGCGGCTGCAGGCGGTGGCGCGGCGCATTGCCACGCTCGATGTGCTGGCCACCTTCGCGGAAGTGGCACAGTCCGGACAGTACGTGCGTCCCGTATTGCACGACGGGTTCGACCTCGACATCTCGGCCGGTCGTCATCCCGTGGTCGAGCGCATGATGCCTCGGGAGCAGTTCATTCCCAATGATCTTGTGCTCACCGGCGATGCGCGGTTGATGATTCTCACGGGTCCCAACATGGCCGGCAAGAGCACGATCCTGAGGCAGATCGGTCTCATTCAACTGATGGCGCAGATCGGTGATTTTGTGCCGGCGCGTGCGGCCACGCTCCCAGTCGCCGATCGGCTGTTCACGCGCGTTGGTGCGAGCGACAATCTCGTACGCGGACAGTCCACGTTCATGGTTGAGATGAGCGAAACGAGCGCGATCCTGCACACGGCGAGCAAACGATCACTTGTCTTGCTCGACGAAATCGGTCGCGGCACCGCCACGTACGATGGCGTGTCGATTGCGTGGAGCGTGAGCGAACACCTGCACGATGCAATCGGCTGCAAGACGGTGTTCGCGACGCACTATCATGAACTCACACAGCTCGCCGAAGAGCTCGATGCGGTCTGCAACTTCACCGTGGCGGTGCGCGAGGTCGGTGAGCAGGTACTTTTCCTGCACCGCCTGGTTCCGGGTGGCGCCGATCGTTCGTACGGCATCGAAGTGGGTCGACTGGCCGGGTTGCCCGCGCCGGTAATCGCGCGCGCGAAGGAAGTGCTTGCACTGCTCGAGGGCGATGGTGCGCAGCTGGCGGCACGACTGACTTCCGACGGACTGGCCTCGCCGGCCGGCGCTCGCACACGGGCTCCGCGAATCAAGCGCGCACCGCAGGAGCAGTTGGGTTTCTTTGGCGAAACGGTGCGCGTTGAAGTGCGCACCGATGCTGCGGTGCAGGCGCTCGTGGACCGTGTGGCGTCCGTGGATCCGGATCGGCTGACACCGATCGACGCGCTGCAGTTGCTTGCTACGCTACGAGCACAGGCGCGGACGCACAGCAAGCCGGAATCCACGCCCGCACCTGCGTCCACATTGACAGCGCACGCCGCCGCGCGGACCGACGGTTAGCGACGTGCCGCGGACGCAAGACAGGGCAACTCCGGCTCACGAACGCATACCCGGCTGGAAACCAACCCGTGCCGATCTCACCGCGGCCGCGCAACTGACGGTGCCCGACCTGCTGGTGCCGGGGCTGCAGGTGCTCTTCTGTGGCATCAACCCGGGGCTTTACACGGCCGCGACGGGGCACCACTTCGCACGGCCGGGCAACCGATTCTGGCCGGTGCTGCACGCCGCCGGCTTCACGCCTCGCCAGTTTGCGCCCTGGGAGCAGCATCTGCTGTTGCCGCTGGGCTTTGGCATCACGAACGTGGTGGCCCGCACAACAGCCACCGCCGCGGAGCTGAGTGCGAAGGAGTTGACGGCGGGCGGCGTGGCGCTCGTGAACAAGGTGAAGCGAAACTTGCCGCGTGTGCTGGCCGTGCTCGGCCTCGGCGCCTATCGTTCGGCGTTCGATGCGCCCAAGGCGGTCATTGGACCGCAAGAGTACCCGATCGGTACCACGCAGGTGTGGGTGTTGCCGAATCCGTCCGGCCTGAACGCCAATTACCAGCGTGATGCGTTGACGGCGCTGTTCGCCGATTTGCGCGTGTCGTTGTCCTGATACGAGGTCCTGCTCCATGCCAGCCGAAAAATCCAGCGAACTACGGATGCGTCAAATGGCCACGATCACGCTGCTCACGGCCCTCACAGTTGTTGCGGTGGCGTGCAGCACCGACGCGCCCGCGGCAGATGATCGCATGCGCAGCGACTCGACACTCACGGTTCGCCCGCGCACGCCGGTCTATCGCGCCGATATCGCGCGGTCGTACCCGCACGACACGGCCGCCTTCACGCAGGGACTGCTGTGGCTGGACGGGCAGATGTACGAGAGCACGGGACAGGTCGGTCAATCGAACATCCGGCGCGTGACCCTGCAGACGGGAGCAGTGGAGCAGCAGGTTGACTTGCCGCCACCGCATTTCGGTGAAGGCATCACGATCTTCGGCGACAAGATTTATCAGCTTACGTGGACGTCTGGCAAAGCATTCGTGTACGACCGGAACACGTTGAAGCTGCTGCGCGAGTTCACCTACGAGGGCCAAGGTTGGGGACTCACCACGCTCGGCAATGAACTCATCATGAGTGACGGATCAGCAACACTTCGCGTTCTCGATCCCGAGACCTTCGAGGTGCGTCGGCGTGTGACCGTCACCGAGAACGGCACGCCGGTGAAGGACCTGAACGAACTCGAGATGGTGAAGGGCGAACTGTGGGCCAACCTGTGGACGAAGGACCGCATCGCGCGCATCAATCCGCAGAGCGGTGCCGTGCTTGGCTGGATCGACCTCGCCGGACTTTTGCCGCAGAGCATGAAAACCGGTAACGAGGACGTGCTCAACGGCATCGCCTACGACAGCACGACCGATCGCATTTTCGTTACGGGCAAATACTGGCCGCGTCTCTTCGAGATCACCCTTCGCCCTCAGCAGTAGCGGGGCAACTCGCTCATATCACGCCGTGCACTCAGCGATAGCGCACAATCGCGAGCTGCACGTCGTCCGGTGGTGCCTGTCCGTTGAATGACACGGAGATGAGCGCACTCCGCGCTGCCGGTACGGAGAAACGCAGATAGCCGCTACCGCCGCCAGCCAGGTTTACGCGTCGAGCAACGTTGGATGGCAGGCTGCGAGTGGCCAGCGGATACGAGCCCAGTGTCTGACCGCCGATCGAGAGTGACGGCAGAATGCTGCGGAAATTCCAGGTTGGCACGGTGTAGCGCGGATCGAGATTGGCCGCGAGATCGTCGGCAAAGTTGGCCACTGCCCAGTCGCGAAGCCACGTTTTCAGTTCGCCGCCGGGAATGGCCGCTGTGAGGTTCGCAATGCCGATACCGGGTCCGCCCACCAGCTTGCGGTAGAAGGCCGCTTCGTTCTGCGGCTGTCGTCCGGCGGCGTAGCGCAGGAAGTGCCAGGCCGCGCCGCGCGTCGAGAGCGAGTCGTTGGGCGCGTAGGGCGACTGTGATTCCGGCGCGCGCAGGTAACCGACCCAACGCGCGAAATTCTGCGCGGCGTAGTTGGTGAAGATCTGCGCCGTTTGCGAATTGGGCGCGATGTCGGAGAGCCGCAAATTCTCGCGCGTACCAAAGCCCGCTGTCCGCAAATAGAGCAGCTCTTCGGCAGTGTGGGCGAGCCCTTCGTCGAGCCAGACCTCCTCGTTGGTCGTGGCGTTGGGCGTGACGTACAGGCGCTGTCCGGCGTTGATCAGGTGCTCGAGTTCATGCGCGACGGTGGTACGATTGAGTCGCGTGACATCGTTCTTGCTGCGCGCGTTGCTGTTGACCTGCCCCGTCGGATCCGCCACGAGCAGGTACATCATTTCGCGCTCATTGCTGTTCGAGCAGCCCGGAACGCCGCCGCGCGTCTGCCTGGGATACAGGTCGCGCGCGAAGAAAAATCCGCCCACGACATAGTTTGCGTTGGGCGGCGTGAGCTGGTTCACGGCGCGAGTATAGAACAGGATGATGCGATTGAAGCCGCTCACGTTGGTGGGCTCGCCGAAATACTCGACATCAAGTGGATACGTGAGCGTGTCGAACGTTACGGCAATGGATTCGTATTCTGAATCGGTGTACCCACCGCTCGGATTCGCCGTATCAGCCACGATCACCGCGCGTTGCGACACGGCCACTACGCGGCCCGTGCGCATGTTCGGCTGGCTGCACGCGGAGAGTGCCTGGGCATTGAGCGTGACGAACGATCCGACGGCCGGTGGGTTGACCTGTGCCGCGACGGCGCCTCCGCCGGTGACGCTTGCTGCTGCTCGTCCGTCGCGACCGAAACGTTCGCGGGCCATGTTGGTGTACGGCTCGAGCTCGCGGCGTTCGCGCAGACGGAGCTGCCGTTCGAAGCCGCCGTCACGTGATGCGGCCGGCGTGGACATCGAGACGCCGGAGGCGAGTGTCGACGTGGACATACCGAATGCGTCGGACACACTTGCCGAGGGTGGCGTACCCACACCCAGCGCCAGCGCATCCAGCCCGTTGGAGTTTCCATAAACCGGGCTGGCGTTCATGAGCACCAGCGTGAACTCCGCACCTGCGACCGTCGCGCCTACGCAGCGTTCGGCCGAGCCCCCGCTGTTGTTCAGAAAGATCACGCCTCCGACGGGCGGCACCGCTACCTCGCGCGTGCCGCAAAACGACGATCCCGAGGGCCCGACCGCGATCGCGACTGTGTCGGCGATCGTGCCTGAGGGCGCATTGGTGGTGACAACCGCTCGTCCGGTGCCCTGGGAAACCGCGGTAACCAAGCCGTTCGCCACCGAAATGACGGACGGGTCGGCCGATGACCAAGCGAGCGCGATCTGGTCGATCGTATTGCCGAACTGGTCGCGAGCCGTGGCGGTGAGTCGGAGCGTATCGCCCACGCCAAGTGTGAGCGAGTTCGGGGATGCGATCACCTGCGACACCGGTCCCGGACGTACGACGGCCGTGAAAGTCGCCGGTGCCACGCCGCTCACGTTGGCCGTCGCGACCGCCGTGCCTGTCTGCGAGCCGAGCGTCCACTGCGACTCGGCGCGCCCTGCGCTGTTCGTCTGCGTGCTGGCCGGGTTGAGCGTTCCGCCACCCGGGGAGACATTGAACGACACGCGCGCATCAGGCAGCGGCCGGCCGTTTTCATCGATGACGGTCACAGCGATCCGCACCGGCAGTTGCTGACCCGCGATGCCTTCCTGTGTATTGCCCGCGTCGATGCGAACCGCGGCGGGCGCTGGCGGCGGTCCCGAGATCGACTCCCCGCCACATGCGGACAAGACAAGAAGCGTGAGCGCGAAAACGGTGCGCTTGCGGAAACGCGCCGAAGCGGGAGCGACGGGAGATAGCGATCCGGGCATAGCCAGCGACCGAAAAGGGACGGGTGTGGCGACTGGGGCCGCGATCACCGATGGGCCTGCGAACGTCGAGCGACGGGAAAGACTGCACAGACCATACTAACGCCCGTCAGAGGGAGGCGCGTGTAGATTTCACCCTATGTACGTCGGAAGTGTTCCTGAGGATCGCAATCTGTTACATGGCAGGGCTTGCCGTCCATGGAAACCCATGTATCGATCGTTAACGCGATGGCTCCTGCCGGCGTGGGCGGCGTTGCTCATGGGCTGTGTCGGCGAACCCGCGCGATCCATCCGGCAGAGTGCGGAAGCGCTGATTCCGAGCGTCTCACCGGAGTCCGTGCCGGTCATGTTGAACGAAGCGTCGCCCTTTTTCTATCCGCCTGCTGCGTGGGAACAGCGCATTCAGGGCAACGTGACGCTCCGGTTGCACGTGGACGCGAACGGTCGTCCCGTACGGGATTCCACGTCAGTGGAGCGCACGTCCGGCGTGCCGTCGCTGGATTCCGCCGCCGTGATCGGCTCGTCGAAGCTGCGATTCCGACCGGCTCGCCATGACGGGGTCGCGATCGGCGTAAGCCTTCTTTTCCCCGTGCACTACCGCCATCCTGAAGGACCGCCATTTCCCGGCGACAGCGCGCCTCTCGCGGTGCGCTGACTCCGTTCACACCGACGCTCCCCCCGCTTCATGGCGACGCTGAATACTCCCGAATCCCCCGCCGCACTCAACGTGCGCAACCGGCGTCCGTACGATTCCGTGCTCGAGACGATCGGATGGACGCCGCTCATCCGACTCAACCGCGTAACGCGCGGCATGCGCACTCCAGTCTACGGCAAAGCGGACTTTTTTAATCCTGGCGGCTCCGTGAAGGACCGCATCGGCGTACCGATGATCGAATCGCTTGAGGCGTCAGGCCAGCTCAAGCCCGGCGGAACGATCATCGAGGCCACGAGCGGCAATACGGGCGTTGGCCTGGCGTTGGCGGCGGCGATCAAGGGCTACAAGTGCATCTTCACGATGCCTGACAAGTTCTCGCAGGAGAAGGTGCGACTGATGAAGGCATTCGGCGCCGAGGTAATCATCACGCCCACGGCCGTACCGCCTGATCATCCGCAGAACTATGTCCAGTGGGCCAAGCGCCTGGTGCGCGAGACGCCGGGCGCGGTGCTCGCGGGACAGTTCGAGAATCCGGCCAACCCTGAGGCGCACGTGGCCACGACCGGTCCGGAGCTCTGGGAGCAAACGGAAGGACGCATCACGCACTTCGTCGCATCGGCGGGCACGGGCGGCACGGTGTCGGGGGTGGGACGGTTTCTCAAGGCACAGAACCCGAACATCAAGATCATTGCGGCCGATCCCGCCGGGTCGGTGCTGGCGGAACTCTGGCGCACCAACGGCGAAGGGCATCCTGTTGCCGCGCCGTACAAGGTGGAGGGTATCGGTCAGGACTGTGTGCCGCAGACGCTGGACATGGATGTGGTGGACGAGTTCATCACGGTCGGCGACAAGGAAGCCTTCGCGATGGCGCGCCGTCTCACACGCGAAGAGGGACTGTTTGTCGGCGGTTCAGCTGGCTTGATCGCGCATGCGGCGCTCACGGTGGCGCGCCGCATCGATGATCCCGACGCGCTGGTGGTGACGTTCCTGTGCGACACGGGCGAGCGATACCTGAGCAAGTTGTACAACGACGAGTGGATGCAGGAAAACCAGATGCTCGACGCGCCGAGTACCGCGCTGTCGGCGGTGCTGGGGCACAAGTCCGGGACGGCGCCGGTGGTGGTGAGCGTTGGGCCGGGCATGAGTGTGCGACAGGCGCTCGGCCTCATGTCACTGCACGACGTCTCGCAGCTGCCCGTGATGGAGGGCAACGTGTGCGTGGGCAGCGTGGCGGAAAGTCAGCTCACGACGCGTTCGCTATCGAATGCGAAGGTGCTTGACCAGACGGTGGCCGATGTGATGGACGGGCCGTTCCCGGTGGTTGATGCGGACCAGCCGGTGGAGCAGGTGGCGAAGCTGTTGTCGAAGTCGAATCGTGCGGTGCTGGTGAAGAGGGAAGGTGTGGTGCAGGGGATTGTCACGCGATTCGATGTGCTGGAGTTCTTGATGGGGAAGTAGGGGCGAAGAGCGGCTGCCGCTCCACAACACGGCTGATGTGCTCCGGTTTTCCCCGCGGTTTGCGTTGGGCACAAGAGGTCAGTTCATCTATGTGGATGGGCGTGCGATCAGGGACGTTCGGTTCGACTTGCCACATAAGCGTGACATCGCCGCGATCGAGGCGCAGCGCGGTTACGCCGGCATCCGGGAGCCGGACTTATGGACTCCCAGCAATCACGGAACTACCTGGGGCGGAACCTGCGGGACATCGCGCGCATGCTCGAACGTGAGCTGGTTCCGATTGATCGTGACGCGGTGCGCGAGTTCTCCGAGAGACGAGGGTTGCTCGAGGTTTGGATGGTCGCGCAACGCCACGCACGAGCGCGCTGAAGGGCGAGCATGGTAGCGCCTCATCGCTCAGGCGTGAGGAATGCAGCCGAGCACGCTATCTTGCGGAGGCACCACCGCTCCCTCCCGCCTCCCCACCGATCTCATGCGCCTGTCCGTGATTCGCTCGCTCGCCCTGCTTGGCTGTGCCTTTGCGCTCTCCTGCAGCCCGGATTCGTCGACATCAGGTGACGGAACCGCCGCAACCACAGAAGACGTCACTCGCTGGCAAGCGACAGCCGATCGCGTGACGATCACGCGCGATGAGTGGGGCATACCGCACGTGCGCGGCACGAGCGATGCGGACGCCGTATTCGGCGTGATGTATGCGCAGGCGGAGGACGACTTCACGCGCATCGAGCAGAACTACCTGAACGCGATGGGACGGCTCGCCGAGTCGGAGGGCGAGTCTGCAGTGTTCCAGGACCTGCGCATGAAATTGTTCATTCATCCCGACAGCATGCGAGCGAAGTACGAGGCGAGTCCGGATTCGCTCAAGGTGCTGATGGACGCGTTTGCGGACGGACTCAACTTCTATCTGCACACACATCCGGAAACGAAGCCGCGCGTGCTCACGCGCTTTGAGCCGTGGATGGCGCTGAGTTTCAGTGAAGGCAGCATAGGCGGCGACATCGAGTCGATCTCGCTGCGCGATTTACGCGCGTTCTACGAAGGGCGCAGTGGGGCGTCTGCCCTGCTCACAGATTCAAGTGCGGTGACAGTGGGGAGCAGGCGTTTGACTGAAACCAAAGTGCAACGCGTCGTTGCACTGGAGTCGGCGCCCACACCGCGCGCCATCGAACCCGGCGGCTCCAACGGCTTCGCCATCGCCCCGTCGCGCAGCGCATCGGGACACGCCCTGCTGCTCATCAATCCGCACACGTCGTTCTTCTTCCGTGCCGAGGCGCAGATGACGAGCGACGAAGGCCTCAACGCGTACGGCGCGATGACGTGGGGCCAGTTCTTTATCTACCAGGGTTTCAACGAACGCACGGGATGGATGCACACGTCCACCGGTGCGGATGCGATCGACGAATACGCGGAAGCGGTGACCGAATCGCCGGAGGGCATCACCTACAAGTACGGCGCCGAGCAGCGCAACATGATCGCGCAGCAGATCACGGTGCCGTTCAGGAGTGATACCGGCATGGCGACACGCACGTTCACCGTGTATCGCACGCATCACGGCCCGATCGTGCGTGAAGCCGATGGCAAGTGGATTGCGATCAAGCTCATGGAAGAGCCGGTGAAGGCGCTTACGCAGTCGTACTGGCGGACGAAGCAGCGCGACTTTGCTGGCTTCAAGCAGACGATGGAGTTGTACTCCAACTCCTCCAACAACACCGTGTACGCCGATGCGGATGGGTCGATCGCATACTTCCACTCGAACTTCATCCCGAAACGCGATCCGCAGTTCGACTGGGAGCGTCCGGTGGACGGCAGCAACCCGGCCACCGAATGGCAGGGCCTTCACACGGTGAACGAGAGCCCGCTCATCAAGGATCCCGCCACCGGATGGCTGCAGAACACGAACAACTGGCCGTATTCGGTGATCGGCGCGGCAAGCCCCAAGGCGACGGACTATCCGAAGTACATGGACTACTTCGGTGAGAATCCGCGCGGCATTCACGCAATCCGCGTGCTTGAGAACCGCACCAACATGACGCTCGACTCGCTCATTGCCGCCGCCTACGACAACGAGCTCACCGCGTTCGAGACGCTGCTGCCGGTGCTCTTCCGCGACTACGACGCGCTGCCGTCGTCGAGCCCGCTCGAGGCGAAGCTGGCCGAGCAGATCGGAGCGCTGCGCGCATGGGATCGTCGCTATTCGCTCACCAGTACGGAGACTTCGCTGGCCGTGTACTTCGGCGAGAACCTGTGGCGCGCCGTGAGCGCCGACGCGGGTCGCGCGCGTGTGAACACGTACGCGTACATGGAGCAGCGCGCCACCCCAGCGCAGCGGCTCGAAGCGCTGAGTGCGGCGAGCGACACGCTGGCCTCACACTTCGGCTCGTGGCAGACGCCGTGGGGCGACATCAACCGCTTCCAGCGCATCACCGGCGACATCGTACAGCCGTTCGACGACAGCGCGCCGAGTGTGGCGGTGCCGTTTGCATCGTCGCGGTGGGGTTCACTGGCCGCGTTCGGTGCGGCCACGTTCAACGGCACGAAGAAGCTCTACGGCACGCGCGGCAACAGCTTCGTGGCGGTGGTGGAGTTCGGGCCTCGTGTGCGCGCACAGGCAATCGTTGCCGGCGGACAGAGCGGTGATCCTGCTTCACCGCATTTCGTGGATCAGGCCGAGCGCTATGCGCGCGGAGAGTTTCGCGATGTGCACTTTTATCCGGAGCAGGTGAGCGCCAACGCGAAGCGCACGTACAAGCCGGGCGAACGCTAGTCGGCGCGGGTAGCGCGCTCACTGCTCAATCGCCACTGTAGTGCGTTCCACCCCTCGACCCCCACTGCAGTGCGTGCAGATGTCAATCCATTTCCGGAGCTACGCATGATCCTTACCACTACACCGTCCGTCGAGGGCCGCAGCATCACCAAGTACTGCGGCATCGTGAACGGCGAAACGATACTCGGCGCGAACATGTTCAAGGATTTGTTCGCCGGTATTCGTGACATGGTGGGCGGTCGCTCGGGCACCTATGAAAAGGAATTGCAGCGCGCCCGCGAGATGGCGATGGAGGAGATGCAGCAGCGGGCCGCTGACCTCGGGGCAAATGCGATCGTCGGTATCGATATCGACTACGAAGTACTCGGCGAGACCAACGGAATGCTCATGGTGGCCGCGAGCGGTACCGCGGTGGTGCTGCGCTGATCCCGCACGTCGGATCATCGTGGTAGGTCACGCCGACCCGGGTCATGCGGCCCCGGGTCGAATGACTCTGCGAAGCGCGGCAGAAAACCGTATGTTTTGAGCGACCGTCCATCCGGACGGCTCCGTACCAACAGACTTTCCCGGAGCGCTACGCATGTATTTCCCCAGTTTCCGTGTCTCGCCGCGCGATCTCCGCCGCGCGATCGCTCTTTCGATGATGGCGACACTGTCGGCCTCCGTCACAGCGTGCGGTGGCGACACCCCGCCGGCCGAGGACGCCGCGACCGCCGATGCATCGGCCGTGGTCGCGTCAGCGCCGCAGGTGATCGATGTCTCGGCCGGTGACTACTTCTACACCATGGCCGATACGGTGCCGGCCGGAGCGACGACGTTCCGGCTCGCGACCATCGGTCAGGAAATGCATCACGTGCAGCTGGTGCGCCTTGACGACGGCCACACGATGGAAGAGCTGATGACCGCCATGCAGGGCGGCCCGGAGCCGGCATGGGCACACTTTGTCGGCGGTCCCAATGCGCCGGCGCCCAACGCCACAACGTCGAGCGTGACGCTGGACCTGACGCCTGGGACATATGCGGTGCTGTGCATGATCCCCTCGCCCGATGGCGCGCCGCATGTGGCAAAGGGCATGAGCAAGAGGCTGGTCGTGACCCCGTCAACGGCCGAGACGGCGCTGCCAACTGTCACGGCGCGCATGACGCTGACGGACTATGATTTCGTGCTCGATGCGCCGCTTACAGCCGGATCGCAAGTGATCGAAGTGAAGAACACCGCCGCGCAGCCGCACGAGGTGTTCATCGCCAAGCTTGCGCCGGGCAAGACAGCCGCCGAGTTGCTGCAGTGGCTCGAGAAGAGGGATGGCCCGCCGCCGGGCGCGCCGATGGGCGGCACGGTGGGACTGAGCAACGGCATGACGAACTATGTGCATGCCGATCTCGAGCCGGGCGAGTACGCGCTCATTTGCTTCCTGCCCGATGCGGGCGACGGCAAGCCGCACTTCGTGCATGGCATGATCAAGCAGATCACGGTCATGTAGTTCGTGCGATAGCCGTAGCAATTAACGCGGGGCCGATAGCCATATGGCTGTCGGCCCCGCGCGCTGTTGTACGTCCTTTTTGGCGCTTGGGCCAAACCCCGTAAGGCGGTTCAGCCTCGTTGATTCGTCGGTCGTCGGGCTGCACCAGCATTCGTGCACGTGGCGACCGACTAATCAACACGGCTGAATGGCCAGATAGACCAAGCCAGATGGCCTTATGTGCGTTTTAGGCCAAGCCATAAGGCCGACGGCCCCGCTATCACGGCACCAGCTCGGCGCGGCTGTTGCTGCCGGGAACATCGGCGGCGTTCTTGACGTGCACATCGAACCAGGCGAACCAGCGGGCCCACATGTCCAGGTCGCTCTGGTACGTGGCGACGCTGTGATCCTCGTACGGGTACATGTACAGCGCGGCATTCTTGCCCAATCCTTGCAGCGCCTGATACATGCGAACTGAACTGAGCGGTGCGGTGCCGGCGTTCTGGTCTTCCGTTGCGTGATACATCAGCAGCGCACCGGCGAGTTTGTCGGCGCGGAAGAAGGGCGACATGTCGAGGTATGTTGCCTGCGCCTCGAAGAAACTGCGCCGCTCGCTCTGAAATCCAAACGGCGTGAGTGACCGGTTGTACATGCCGTCGCCGGCGATGCCAGCCTTGAAGTACGGCGTGAGCGTCATCGCATTCACCGTGCTGAATGCACCGTAGCTGTGTCCACCGATACCCATCTTGTGGCGGTCGACAAAACCGGAGTCGACCACGGCGTCGAGCACGGCGTCGAGGTTTTCGCCGAGGTCGCGCGTGTAGTTGTCGTTCATGCGGCCGGCGTCACCGAAGATCGGGATATCGGGCTGGATGAACGCATAACCCTGCGTGACCCAGAGTGACGTCGCGGTGGCGGGACGCGCGGCCGGCACCGCTGGAAACTGGTGGATGTTGGTGCTGAAGCGCGAACGTTCGTAGTCCTCGAGCGACGTGTACTCGCGCGGATAAAACCAGATGATGCCCGGCAGCTTCTGGCCCGGTCTCCAATCGCGCGGCAGCGTCACTTCCACCCAGAACTTCCCGCCATCGCGCGGACGCACGACCTGAAAGCGCTTGAACACCGCACCCGTGACTTCGGGTGCGACATCCACATTGTCCGTGAGCTTGCGGCTCGTTCCTGATGCTGCGTCTCGCAGGTACGCGTCGGGCACCGTCGTGCGTGACTGGTGCGTGTAGATAAACTGCGAGTAATCGTCGTCGAGTGCGGCCACGAACTCGTCGTAGCCGTCGGCAACACTCTCGAAAATGCGCGTGCGCTTGCCGGTGGACAGCTCGATGCGATCCACCCAGGGTCGTGGCGCCTGTTCACTCCAACGCTCGCCTGGCGCGCGCGTGCCCGACAGATACGCGCCCTGGCCGTCGCTGCTGAGCACCACACGCCTCTCGCCAAGCGCACCGGTAATGGTGTTCAGGCGTCCCGGATCGGACGTATCGCGCGCAGCACCACCCCGACCGCCGCCGCCGAAGCCGCCGCCGCCCAGCGCCAGCGTGATGCCGCGCGGGAGACGATAGCGCTGCGACTGGTCCTCGACGCGCACCGCGATCACCGCGCTGCTGTCATTCACGAACATGGTCGAGCCGTCGGCGCTGTAGGCCACGCCGTTCAGCTGCGGTCCACCCATGTACAGTGTAGCCGTGTCATTCGGCCCGAACGGTGCACGCCACGAGACGTAGCGCACGCCGGTCGTGCCGCGTCCGCCGTTGGTGCCGTTGCTGACGACGTTTTGCAGATACACGAGTCCGGGACCAAGCGGATTCCACTGCACACTGCGCCGAGAGCTGTCACTGGCCGCCGCGTTGCCCGCTCCTGCGGCCAAGTCCGCTGTGCGCGGATTATTTTCGCGCAGCGGCGTCGTGGCTATCGTCACCAGCGCGCGTCCATTCCGGTCCCACACCTCCTGCATCGTGCCGAATGAGCGAACCGGCACCAGATAGGAATACGGCCTGGTCACATACGTCACGCGCACGTGCTGGCCGTTGGACGAGATGTCGGCTTCCGTGAACATCCGCGGCGTGCCGATGAGTTGTTCAGCGCGCGACTTGATGTCGAGCAATGCGAGCTGGCCGGTGCCGTAATACTCGAGCAGCGCGACATCGTGCGGACCCTGCAGCAGGCTGAAGTGCACCGGCTGCGGCGCGGCCTTGGAATCGGTCATGCGCACCTGTGGGCCGTTTTCGATGCCGTTGTCGCCAAGCACCGGCACCGCTCCGCGCCCGCGTGGCAAAACCACAGTGAGCACATGCCGTCCGTCGGACGTCCAGGCGAGTGAAGTCACCATTGTGGCCAGCAGCGGCGTGCGACCAACCTGACGACTGCGTCCGCTCGCCGCATCGGCGACGTAGGCGTACGAGGCGTCGTCGAAGTTGGCGATGAAGGCGACCTGCGCCGCCGTCGGTGACCAGACGGGTGAGGACACCGAATGAATGCCACGCGGCATTTCGAGCTCGCGCTTCGCGCCTGTCTTCGGATTCACCAACGTCAGACCACGTGTTGTGTTCGTGGTAAGCGACCGGGCACGGTTGGCCTGTGTGTCCACCTGTACGCCGCCGAGCCACACGTGTGGCTTGCCGAAATCTCGTATGTCGCCGCGGTCGGGTCCGGTAGTGCGCAGGAACCACGACCGGTCGGGGCTCGCATTCTCAAAGGAGATGTCTACCCGCGGCGCCATGATGATGCGTTCGACGTCAGCAGGTGGCTTGACGAACGATTCGGCGCGAAGCACGGCCTGTGGATCCCAATCGCGGGAGGAGCCCTTTGATCCTGCATTGCTCTCTCCGTTGGCCTTCTCGTTGGTCTGCGCGCCCAGCGCCATCGAGATGCTCGCGAGCAGCAATGGCAGGGATCGGTAGAGCGGGTGCAGCGGAAAAGCGGGACGACGCATGCGAATTCCTCGGCGGGCGCAACGCTGGCGGAAGGCGGGCTCAGGGTGATAACGGCCGAAAACGGCGGTGCGTTCAGAAGTTAGTCCGCATCGGCGGCTGAACGGACCCGCAGGATGGTCATCGCTTGATGCAAGTGTGATATGCGTCGACGCGAGGTGCATACCAGCTTCGGCAGATTTCCACCGCCGTTCGTCGGCGTGATACAATGCCGTTTCGCCTGCTCTTGCGTAGCGGGGGATCACCGCGCCGGCTTCTTGGTAGGAATCATTGACCTATCGACGTTTCCTCTTTGCTCATGATATGATTTCGGGGACTGGACTGTTGCTCGCGTTTGGACTCGTTGCACTGCTCGGCCTGGCGGTCGTGGTCGTGTGGCGGGTGTACCGCACCCCGCCGGGCTATCTGCGGAGTCACCAGGAGGACTTGCCGCTGTTCTCGGTAAGCCTGGTGGAGTCGCGACGTTCGTCGTCGCGACCGCAGCCAGCGGTGGCAGCTGCAGCGACCAATGGATTGTCTGCCGCATACTCGTCTGCCGAGCCCAGCCGTACCGCGCGCTCGCCCCGGGCGCGCAAAGCATCGGGAGAAAAGACGAGGTCGGTAGCCGATGAGCCGAAGACGCGCCCAAACTCCGCCGTGCCGGTCTCCCCCCCCGCGCAGGTGAAGTCGTCTCATGCGCCGCTTCCCGCGCCCTCCGTGCCTGCCGTGCAAGCGACCGCTCCCGCGAGGGCAGATTACGAGACGGCCACTCCGCCCGCCTCAGCGGCGCCAGTGCGGCAGGTGCAGCAACCCAACGGTACGACGCCTCAGCCGCAGGTCGAACGTCGCGCCGATACTCGTCCGGACCTGCAGGCGGAAAGTACCGCTCCGATCGTAAGCGATGACGGTGTGCCCGGCACTCAGATTGAGGGGCACCTGCTACGCTTCTCCGTGCCGCAGGACGGAACATTGCAGTTCCTGCCTGGACGTCTGGAAATCCTGAATGGGCTCGATGCTGGCCGCGAGGTGCGTTTTGTGCGCGTGCCTGGCGCCGACGGCACGCACGTCACGTTCGGTCGCAGCGAAGGACCAGCGTATCGACACGTGCAACTGCGCGAAGGCACGGTGAGTCGTCAGCATGCGCGCATGGAGTTACGCGAGAGTCAGTGGCATCTCACCAATCTGTCGGCCACAAATCCCGTGGTGTACAACGAACAAGTGCTTGCGGTCAGGGAAGAACGTCCGCTCACGGATGGAGACCGAATCGAGATGGGCGAGGTAGTATTCGGTTTCCGCAGTCGCTGAACATACGGCGCCCATCGGTGCCCGGGCCCCGGATCGAGTTGGTATGACGGACCTTTCGGACGAGAGTGAGGTCGGAGACCTCGAGGACGAGTACGAGATACTTGGCGAACTCGGCCGTGGCGCTAGCGCGGTTGTTTTTCGTGCGCGTGATCGTACGCTTGGCCGCCTCGTTGCCATCAAGGTCGTGCGACCACACTCCATCGCGTCGGCCGACGACGCCATGTTGCGCCTCGCGCGTGAAGCGCGCACCGTCGCCAAACTGCAGCATCCCAACATCGTCACTGTGCATGCGGTCCGGCGACTGCGCGCCGGCGGACTCGCGCTCGTGATGCAGCTCGTGCCCGGACGTACGCTCAAGCAGGCGATCATCGATCACGGGGCGTTTGCGCCGGAGCAGGCCGAATATGTGCTGCGCGATGTGGCCGCTGCGCTTGCATACGCCCATGCACACGGCGTCGTGCACCGTGACGTCAAGCCGGAAAACATCTTTCTCGACCAGGACAGCGGACGCGCGCTGCTCAGCGACTTCGGTATTGCGCACAGTGCAGATCACGAATCACGTCTGACCATGACCGGCAGTGCCATCGGCACGCCGGCGTACATGGCACCCGAGCAGATCGATGGTGCTCCGGCAGACGCGCGCTCAGACCTGTATAGTCTGGGTCTCGTCACGTGGGAGATGCTGACGGGCCGACGTCCGTGGGAAGGCGAGTCGCTCTACAACGTGATCGCGAAGCAGAAGCAGGAAGACCTACCGGCGATCGATGCGCTGCGTCCCGGCGCAGTGCCGCAGCGGCTGCAATACATCGTGGAGCGCATGATGCAGAAGCGTCCGGCCGCACGATGGGCGGGCGCCGAGGGACTGCTGCTCAATCTCGAGAACTGGGTCGTGCCGGCGGACTGGCCGCAGTGGCAGGCGGCGCACAAGCGTCGCCGCGATGCGACACGTTCCTCGCGCGCAAATGCCAAGGCTGCGACGGAGCGCTCCCCCGCTGATATGGCCACGGTGCGGTTCGTGCGGCCCGCCGAGGGCTCGCCCGAAGCCGGCCAGATGCAGACGATTGAACGTGGAGTGTCGGGAACGTCTGCGGCCGCGGCGGCCGCTTCTGCCGCTGGTGCCGCTGGTGCCGCGCCTGAAGACGACCAGCCGTCGTGGGCCTCTGAGGCATCAGTGGGTGCAGGTCGCCGCAGGCGCGCACTCGCTATTGCTGCGCTCGCTCTCATCGCGATCGGTGCTCCCGCCGCGTGGTACGCATTGTCGGATCGCGACGGCGTGTCGGCCGCGTTTGGTGAAAACGGCGTCGATGTCACCTTGCGTGATGAAGCGCTGTCCATTCCCATCACGCCGCCACCAGCGCCAATAAATTCCCCAGCTGTCGCAGCGTCGCTTGATACACAGGGCCGAGCTCTCGAAGATACAGCCGCGCTTCGCGCACAGTTCGATATGGCGCGCGACAGCATTGCTTTCGCCGCTGGTGTGGCATCGGTCACATCGATTGGTCCGCGCGCAAGCGATCGTGCTCTATCGACCGCGGTGCAGGCGCTCGGCAATACAAACGGCGCCGCTCCAGCGCCTGCACAAACTACTGCGGAAGCTTCAGGACCCAGCGTGCGCGCCACCGACGATCCAGGTCCCATAAGCGCCGGTGGCCGACACAGTTGCGTGCTGGCCGATGGTCGTGCGCTCTGCTGGGGTGCCAACGATCGCGGACAGCTGGGCGATGGTGAACTGGAGTCGCGCGATCTTCCGGCGGCCGTCGTGGGTGAACTCGAGTTCGCGCAGATCTCGGCCGGACTCGCGCATACGTGCGGTGTGACGCGCGGCGGCGATGCGTATTGCTGGGGCGCTGATGATCGGGGCCAGCTTGGCGACGCCACCACCACGTCGCGCAGCGCGCCCGTGCGTGTGAACTCCAATCTCAACTTCCGTCTCGTCCGCACCGGCTCCAACCACACGTGTGGACTCACCACGAACGGCGAGATAGCGTGCTGGGGCGCAAACAACGTTGGACAGATCGGCGACGGCACGTCGAACATTCGCACGTCGCCGGTGCGTGTTGGCGCGCCGGTGCGATTCGTGTCGGTCACGACGGGATGGAATCATACCTGTGCCGTATCGACGGACGGCGCCGCGTGGTGCTGGGGTTCCAACGCGGACGGTCAAGTGGGCGATGGCACGCGTGAGAATCGCCGCACTCCGCAGCGAGTTTCCGGTGGCGTGCGCTTCACGAGCATCTCCGCGGGCGGCGGTCAGACATGCGGCGTCAGCGACGCTGGCGCCGTGTTGTGCTGGGGACGCAATGCGTTCGGTCAGCTCGGAATTGGCGGAACGGCGAACCAAACAGTGCCTTCGGCGGTATCCTCGCAGATACGCTTCACATCTGTGAGCGTGGGCGGCGTGCACAGCTGTGCGCGCACATCGGGCGGACAAGCCTGGTGCTGGGGCCGCAATACGTACGGACAGTTGGGCGATGGAACCACCGTGGACCGCGACGTGCCAGTGCGCGTGGTCGGCAGCGTCTCCTTCTCGGCTATCAGCGCAACCGGTGCGCACACGTGCGGCACATCAATCGACGGGGCCGTATCGTGCTGGGGCTTCAACGTTCAGGGACAACTCGGTGACGGAACGCGCAATCATCTCGCGCGACCGACACGCGTCGCCATACCGGGACGCTGACGTGACACGGCGCACAGGACGGGGGGGGGAAACATTCCTCCTCCGTCTTGTGCTTGGTATGCTCGCGCTCGTCATGACAAGCAGCTGTGCGCGGCTTGGCGACGTCAGCGGACCCACTCCGATAGGCGGCACGGTCGCGACTGTGACAATGGCACAGCCCACCGTTACGCTTGGCGTAGGCGCCACCGCAACGCTTGTGGTTGTGGCCCGCGATGATCAAGGACGGGAAATCAATGATCGTCCGGTGGTGTGGTCTACGAGTGACAATGCGATCGTGAGCGTTTCACCGAGCGGCGTGCTCACCGCGGTGAGTGAGGGTGTGGCGCAGGTCTCGGCATCCATCGCCGGGCGAAGCGCGTCAGCCACAGTGACCGTCGTGCAGCGTCCTGTAAACAGCATCGAGATCGGACCGCTCGCGCCGCGCCTGCTCGTGGGCGGCGTGATTCAACTCGTGGCACTGCCGCGTGACGAAACTGGTTCGGCGCTTTCCAATCGTCCGGTGTTCTGGTCGAGCAGTGAGCCCAGCGTCGCCTTCGTCGATGCTAGTGGATTCGTTACCGGCCTGTCCGCTGGCGCCGCGACGATCACTGCCCGCAGTGAGTCGCGCGAAGCCGCGGTCGGTGTGGTGGTGACCGCAGTTCCCGTCGCATCAGTGATCATATCGCCGCGCGTCGATACCATTGTGGTTGGACAGAGCACACAACTGAACGCCGTCGCGCGCGATGCCGCGAATGTGCCACTCGTGGATCGTACGTTCGCGTGGCGATCCGGTGCGAGCGCCACGGCGACTGTTTCTGCATCCGGGCTCGTTGTGGGTGTGACGCCCGGCACGGTGAAGATCGAAGCGCAAAGCGAAACCGTGATTGGGGAGGCGACGATCGTTGTGCAGCCGCGTCCCATTGGGGCGGTGATCATCTCTCCATCGCAGGCCACGCTCACCGTCGGCGAAGCCACCTCACTCACGGTGCAGGTGACGGACGCCAATGGCAACCTGCTCACTGGCCGCACGATTACCTATCAGTCGATGAATACGGGCGTCGCGCAGGTATCCACGACCGGCGTCGTGAGCGCGGTCGGCCCGGGCACAACGGAGATTCGTGCTTCCAGCGAAGGTCGGACCGGCGTGATGAGCATCACGGTGCGTCCAACTCCGGTTGCTACGGTGCGTGTGCAACCGTCCACAGCGACGTTGTCGATTGGCGCAACACAGCAACTCATCGCATCGGCGCTCGATGCGGCCGGCAATGTGCTACCGGAGCGCGCGGTCTCGTGGACGAGCGGCGCGCCGGCGATTTTGTCGGTGTCCGCCAGTGGACTCGTGAACGCGCTCGCGCCCGGCACCGGTCTCATCTTCGCAACGATCGACGGGCGCCTTGCGTCGGCCACCATCACGGTACGTGAGGATGCGATCGGTTCCGTGCAGGTAACCCCATCGCTCGCGAATGTCATCATTGGCCAGAGTGTGGATCTTGCCGCGGTCGTTCGAAACGCGGCCGGGGCGGTTGTGGCGCGCGATGTGGTATGGTCCAGTTCCAACTCGGCGATTGCGGTCGTCTCGAGCAGCGGACGTGTGCGCGCCATCGCGATCGGTACTGCGCAGATCACCGCGACTGTGGATGGCGTAGTGGGTACGGCCGGCATATCGGTGCTGCCCATCCCGGTCGCGTCGGTAAGTGTTGCGCTCGCGACTACCACACTCAATGTCGGCCAGACTACGCAGGCCACGGCCACGTTGCGAGACAGCAATGGCAACGTGCTCACCGGACGCGCCATTGCCTGGACCACGAGCAACGCGGCGGTCGCTACGGTTTCGTCAACCGGGCTCGTCACGGCCGTGAGCGGTGGCACGGCGAATATCATCGCCACAAGTGAGAACGTCACCGCCAACGCCGCGGTGACGGTGACGCAGGTCGCAGGCACGCTTGGCATGCAGCGAGAACCGGCTGGTGCCGTCAGCGGTGCGCCATTCACCACGCAGCCGATCGTGCGCATTCTCGATGCGCAAGGCAACCTCGTTACGACGGGACCGGGCTCCACACTCGCCGTGACGGCCGTGCGCCAGGCAGGCTCGGCGACGCTGAGCGGCACGACCACGGTGAATGCAGTCGCTGGCGTTGCCACCTTCACCAATCTTGCCTTCGGGGGACTGGGCACCGGCGAGCACCGCCTGCGCTTCACCACGAGCTCACCTTCGCTGGGTGTCAACTCCGCGCTGTTCACCGTGACCGCGGGCCCGGCGGCCACGATCACTGCAGTGTCGGCCCTGACTCAGACGGCGCAGACGCTGAATCTCGTGGCCGAACCGCCGAGTGTGCGCGTGACCGACGCTGGCGGCAATCCCGTAAGTGGTGTGCCGGTGACGTTCGCGGTGACCGCGGGCCTCGGCACCACAAACCCCGCCAGCGGTTCGTCAGTGAACACCGGCGCAACCGGTGCCGCATCGCTTGTCAGCTGGCGCATGGGTGCGGTGCCCGGAGCGAATCGCGTACGAGCGACGGCGGCGGGCCTCACTGGCAGTCCGATCACCTTCGAGGCTACGGCTACCGCAGGGAATCCGACACAACTCGCCATTACCAGGCAACCGATCGGCGCTTCGAGTGGAACCGCGCTCACAACGCAGCCCATTATCGAAATCCGCGACGCCGCGGGCAATCGCGTGCCCGGTGCAACGAACGCGGTCACCGTTTCCGTGGAGTCGGGTGGTGGTTCAGTTGGCGGAACAACCACCGTGAATGCCGTCGACGGCGTGGCGACTTTCACTGATTTGCGATTGAATGGAGGCGGCACGAAGACGCTGCGATTCAGCGCCGCAGGCCTGACACCTGTAGTGTCCCAGCCGATTCCTGTCAATCAGTCCGCGACAACCATGCGTGTGCAGCGACAACCTGCGGGTGCGTTCAGCGGGATCGCGTTTACGACGCAGCCCGTTGTTGAGATACTTGACGCTGCCGGTCTGGTTGTGACGGATGGATCCGGTGCCACGCTGGTGGTGACGGCAACGCTGGCGTCGGGCACTGGAGAACTGAAGGGAACGTCGAGTGCGACAGCATCCAGTGGTGTGGCGACATTCAACAATCTGTCCATCACGGGGATCGGGCCACACGCGCTGCGCTTCGCCACCTCGTCGCCGGCGCTCAACGTGGTGTCGGAAACGTTTACCCTCGGATCCGGATCGGCCGCGGGCATTGCGGCTGTCTCGTCCATATCGCAAACGGCCACCGTGCTCTCCGCAGTCCCCGCCCCCCCCAGCGTGCGCGTGACCGATGGTGCCGGCAACGCCGTGAGTGGGGCTAGCGTGACGTTCTCGTTGACCTCGGGCGGCGGATCGATCTCGCCGACGAATGGCGCCGTGACCACCAACTCGAGCGGCGTGGCCACGCTATCAAGCTGGACGCTCGGCGCGACGGCAGGCGCCAACAGCATCACTGCAACGGCGACGTCGGGCGGAAACTCGATCGGCAGCGTGACATTCAGCGCGACCGGCACTGCTGGTGCGGCGGCGTCGATCTCGGCAGTGTCGAGCGTCAATCAAAGTGCGGCTGTCTCGAGCACCGTGTCGTCGCCACCGAGCGTGCGCGTGACTGACGCAAATGGCAATGCGGTGAGCGGTGTGGCTGTGCGATTCACTGTGGCGAGCGGCGGTGGCAGCACATCACCGACAAGCGGAAGCACGGTGAATACCAATGCAAGCGGTCTCGCGTCGCTCACGAGTTGGACGCTGGGCTCGACACCGGGTGCGAACACCGTAAACGCGACGGTGAGCGGATTGTCGGGCAGTCCCGTGGTGTTCTCGGCGACGGGAACGGCTGCGGCGGCCACACAACTCTTCATCAGCACCCAGCCGACCGGCGCGGTGAGCGGACTTGCGTTCACCACGCAACCGGTCGTGCAGATCCGCGATGCCTCGAATACCGTCGTGACCTCCTCGACCGCTGCAGTGACGGTGTCCATCACCAGCGGTGGTGGCACGCTCGTCGGCACGCAGACGGTCAACGCGGTAAACGGCATTGCCACCTTCACCAATCTGCGCATCGACGGCCCGGGAAGTCGCACGTTGCAGTTCACGTCGAGCGGACTCACGTCGGCCACGTCCAACGCGTTGAATGTCACGCAACAGGCCGCATCATTGCAGATACAGACCCAACCGGCGACGACAGCGACGAGTGGCCAGGCGTTCACCAGACAGCCGGTCGTGCGCATTCTCGACAACGCGGGTCTTGTCGTCACCACGGGCGCGGGTGCGACGCTGTCAGTCCGCGCCCAAATTGCAAGCGGGACCGGCACGCTCGGCGGTACAACCAGCGTCAACGCGGTGAACGGCGTGGCCACGTTCAGCAACCTTTCCATCACCGGTACTGGCGCGCATACGCTGCGGTTCATCACGACAACGCCAGCGCTGAGCGTCGTGTCTGCAAGTATCAACGCGGCGCCGGTGGCCACCAACATCGACGCGAACAGCATCACCAGTCAGACCGGAATGGTCTCGACCAACGTCATCGCGCCGAGCGTGCGCGTGTCGGATGCCAGCAACAATCCCGTGGGTGGCGTGAGTGTCACGTTCAGCATCACCGACGGGGACGGCAGCATTTCACCCGCAAGTCCGGCGGTGGTCATCACGGACGCGAGCGGTATCGCCTCGCTGAGCAGCTGGACGCTCGGCGCAACGGCAGGCATCAACACGGTACTCGCGACGGCCTCGGGTCTCGCCGGCAGTCCCGTGGCATTCCACGCGACGGCGCCAGTCGCGACCACGCTCGCCGCAAACTCAGTGGTCACGCAAACGGCCATCACCGGTACCAACGTCAACTCGCCGCCGAGCGTGCGTGTGACAGACGCCACTGGCAATCCGGTCGCCGGCACGGCTGTCGTCTTCACCGTGACGTCGGGCGGAGGGAGCATCGATCCCGCCAGCGGCTCTTCCGTGACAACGAACGCCAGCGGAATCGCCACGCTCACACGCTGGACACTCGGCATCGTCGCCGGTACCAACACGGTATCCGCCGCCGTGAGCGGGCTTGCGGGCAGCCCGGTGGTGTTTACCGCCACCGGCGAACCGCCTGTGCCAAGCGGACCCCCACAGCCCGCGGCGTTGGTAGTGATCCGGCAGCCTGATCGCTCCGCATCCAACACTGTGTTTTCGCAGCAACCGCTCATCGAAGTTCGCGATGGTACCGGCGCCCGCATCATGACCTCGAACCTTTCCGTGACAGTTTCTATCGAGAGCGGCAACGGCACGCTGCTCGGCACACGCACGGTCGCAGCAGTAAACGGCGTGGTCACGTACACCAACCTTCTTATCGACGGCCGTGGCTCACACGTGCTGCGCTTCAGCAGTACGCAGCCTGCGCTCTCCGTCCTCTCGAGCAGCTTCAACATCACTCCCGGCGGTGAGTTCGAGTTCGCTGCGGCGATGGGCGGGAAACAGGCATGGTATCACGCGTATGCGGAGCAGTGAGCAATGAGCACTTACGCGTTGCGCTCGCTTACCTCCTCGCCATTGCCGCGACAACTGCAGCGTCACATGACCCGCTGGATCCCGCCTTTATTGTTGTTTGTCACGATCGGCTGCTCCGCTGCAGACGTCACCGATACATCCACTGTGACGTCCATCGAACTTACGCCGCCGAACGCGAGCGTCGAAGCGGGTCGCACGCTGGCGCTCGTGGCGCGCCCCACTGACGCTAGTGGCACGCTCATCACCGGCCGCACCATCAATTGGTCGAGCAACAACACGAGCGTTGCCACAGTTTCCTCGGCAGGCGTGGTGTCTGCGCTGTCGGCTGGCGACGCGCGAATCGCGGCGAGCGTAGACGGACAGAGCGCACTCGCGACCATCACCGTGACCGACCGCGAAGTCGCCAGTGTGCAAGTCACACCCGTCGCCGTGTCGGTGCGCGTCAATCGTACCGCGTCGCTGGAAGCGCGTGCGCTCGACGCTGTTGGCGAGCCGTTGAACGGCCGCAGCATCACGTGGAGCAGCAGCAACCCAGGTGTCGCGACAATCAGCGCGCAGGGCGTGATCAGCGCCGTGTCTCCCGGCGCTGCAACCATCACTGCGACGAGCGCAGGTCGGAGCGGACAAGCCGCCGTTACCGTGACACCGGAGCCGGTGGCGTCCGTCGTGGTCGCTCCCGCGCGCGATACACTTGCCGTAGGCGGCGAGCG